>JBAYZR010000193.1:0-6876 GCA_041672425.1 Pedobacter sp.
TGCAAAGACTGGACGACATAACCGAAATCTGGAAGGTTATGGTCACACTCCTGGGACACCCACCCCCTGCGTCCCATATCTCCGGTGCTAAAAAGAGATACGGGTAAAGGACAGGATATGCCGGAGCAATCTGGCTGGCCGAGCAGATGGTGAATACTCTTTTCACGGATATGGAGTACAAGAAAAACAAGGAATGGATTCTCAACGTCTGGTAGGGAAGGGTGTGGGCACAGTTTGGGGGACAGTATGGAAATTCTGGGTTCGAATTTAATTTAGCTCGGGGAGAGGAAGGGTAATGACCGCTTTAAGCCCGCCACCACCTCTGTTTTTTAGCACAATATCACCGCCATGGCTGTGAACGACTGTTCGTACAACCGTTAATCCCAAGCCGACGCCGCCGGTTTTCCGGCTGCGTGAACCTTCCATCCTGTAAAACGGCGTGAAGACTTGTTGGAGGAATTCCGAAGGGATGCCGGGGCCACGATCCTTAATAGCGATGGAGATTGCTTTCTCAAGACAGGTGAGTTCGATCTCTGACTGCGTACCGTATTTCACGGTGTTATCGATCAAATTGGTGAAGGCGCGCTTCAAGCCCATGGGACGTCCTAAATACACCTGATGCTCCGGGCCGCAATAGGGAATATCTATTCCCTGGTCGGTGTAATCGTCCCGTATTGTACGCAGTAGTTCCGACAAATCAAATTGCGTTGTCTGTTCTGTTTCTGCATCGTCACGGAAAAAACCCAAAGCCGCATCGATCATTGCGTGCATTTCATCAACATCACGAAACAGTTTAGTTTGTTGTTCAGTGTCCTCGATAAACTCCCCTCGCAACCGCATGCGGGTGAGCGGAGTTCGTAAATCGTGAGAAATGGCCATTAACATTGAGGTGCGGTCGGAAACGAATTTCTGTATCTGGGTTTGCATCGCGTTGAAGGTTTTAATGGCGACACGCAATTCCTGCGGGCCAACCTCGCTCATCTGCGGTGCGCGGGTATTGGTGCCGAACCGGCGCACGGCTTCTGAAAATTGCTCTATCGGTTTTGCAAGCTGACGCGCCGCGACAAGGGATAGGGTGACGACAGAGAATATCAGTAGAGTCAAAACAATGCCCATGCGTTTGGCACGTGCACGTGCCCAATTCGGTTGGGTACCCGAAAAGACGACCCAACTATTATCGCGAAGCTCAACTGTCAAGAAGATCTTTTTCGGCTTGACAAGGGCGTGCTGGTCCTTGTTTCCGGACTCCATAACCGCAATATTCCAATTGGCGTCCCCCCGTAATCGACGGATGGTTTCCGGGGAAAAGGTAACTTCTTTGGAGTTTTCAGACAAAAACAAGACTTGGGTCTTGTTCGCATACCAATCGACCTGAAAGTCTTTGATTCCGGCAGCCGTCGCTAATCGGGGCCGAGCTTGCGGCGGCGCAGCCTCTATGAGTTTTGTGATTATGTGGATCTGATCAAGAAGTTCGGGCCTTCCTATAGGTGGTAATCCAAAAACGCCCTCAACTTTTAGATATATCTGGTCGAGCCCTATCGTAGCAAGCGACGCCATTACGATTGTAAGGGCGAATCTTCGTGCGATGGTATCGCGAGGCCAATGTATAAGGTTCATCCGCGCTGCACTTCTGTTGTCAACATATAGCCGCCATTACGCACGGTTCGAATGATCTCAGGCGTTTTTGCATCTATTTCCAACTTGCGTCGCAACCGGCTTACTTGTGTATCGATACTTCGATCATACGCATCATGAGTAATGCCACCCGTCCAATCAAGGAGTTGTTCGCGGCTGAGCACGTGTTGGGGGTGTTCGACAAAGGCGAGCAAAAGATCAAACTCACCGCCGGAAAGGGGGATAAGGACATTTGTGGCTGACCGTAATTCGCGTTTGGCAACATCCAACCGCCATTTTCCGAAAGAAAGAACCGGTCGTGTTTCGGTAGAGAGAGTTTTCGGATTGACTTGTGCTTCCGATGTCCGGCGCAGCACAGCCTTAACCCGCGCCAGGAGTTCGCGTGCATTGTATGGTTTTGTCAGATAATCATCTGCCCCGATTTCCAGTCCGACAATACGATCGGTCGGGTCACCCATCGCCGTCAAAATAATAACAGGAATTTTCGAGACCAAACGCAAACGGCGGCACAAGCTAAACCCATCTTCGCCCTTCAACATGATGTCCAGAATGATAAGGTCGAAGGTGTGGGTTTCCAAAGCCTTGAACATCTCCGCCCCGTCCACGGCAACCGTGACTGAATGGTAGTGCTGGCTGAAAAACTTGGTTAGCAACGATAAGATATCCTCATCGTCATCAACAATTAATAGCTGCGGCATCTCAATCATACCTCCAAGTCTACCATCATAAATTCACGGTTATATGTCTGAATATCAGTAATTTGTGTCAAGTCAGACACAAATTGTCTGCACTGTATTAAAACAGACATACTTTATACACAACTATCGTCTAGCTTGGTATCCATTACAACCAACAAGGAGAGCAAAATGTTTTTTAAAAAAACACACAAAACCAGATTGAACCTGCTCATTCAAGCAGTGGTTGCACTCGTGTTTTCATTTTCCGCTCCGGCGATGGTGCAGGCGGAAGACAATGAAAAAAAAGTCAAAAACAACTGGGATGTCTCGCTTGGCTTAGGCATCGGTGTTGCTCCTGTCTATGAGGGAAGCAAACATTATCTGCCCTCGCCGATACCTATGCTTGCAATCAGTTGGCGCAATACCGTTTCGCTCGGCATCGACGGTCTTTCACTTTATCATAAGTCCGGGGGGTTCCGCTATGGTGCGGCACTGACGTATGATCCGGGCCGCCAGGAAGACGGCAAAAACATATTCGGCATGTCATCGGGCGATCACCGTCTGGAAGGGCTGGGCGATATCAAAGCGACTTTTGGCGTCAAAGCATTTGCTTCTTATGACGTGCATCCTTTTCAACATATTCCCCTGGTCGTACTCGATGCCTCGGTTACTAAATTGCTCGGCAGCTCTAACGACGGTGTACTTGTTCAGGGCGGCCTTGCCATGCCTTTTCAACTCGGTCAAAACTGGCGGTTGACACCAAAGGTCAGCACGACCTGGGCCAACAACCAGTATATGGAGGATTACTTCGGCGTTACCCCGGAACAGGCGGCACGTTCGCGGTTTTCGGTCTACAAGGCTAAAGTCGGCATGAAGGATGCCAGCATTGGGCTCAATGTAAAATATTCAATTACTAAAAATTGGTTCGTAACTGGCGATGGCCGGGTCAAAAAGTTGCTAAGCGACGCAGCATCCAGCCCTATCAGCGCAACAAACATTGACGTCAGGATCGTCACGTTGGTGGGTTATCATTTCTGAATTTATGAATGAAAGTCTATTCAAATACGCCGGATCAGTATTGCCTCTGCCATCAGTTATCGCTGGCCCGGTATTCTGCCCCCTAGGAGTCTGTCGGACTTATAGCATCAAGCCCAACGACATGCATATTTCGTGGTCATCGTCTCCCTCTTTCTTTGCCCCACAAGCTAACACAAAAACTCTCACAGAGAGACAACAACAATCCTGACACAGGGAGGAAGGAAACATCATAAATGTCACCGAACACAAGTGGACAGAAGAGGCAATCACCTATAGGATCCCGCTTTTTGACGAACAGGGGCGGGGCGTTGGAACAACCGGGATTGCACAGGACTTCACCAAGCGCAAGGAAGCAGAGGAAGTGAGGGGCAAGCACGAAGCACAACTCCAGCAGGCTCAGAAGATGGAATCGGTGGGCCGATTGGCCTGCGGCGTGGCACACGACTTCAACAACATGCTGACCGCCATCATCGGCAATGCACAGATGGGGCTCTTGACGTCGGACCCGACCCAGCCAATCCATGCCTACTTTACGGAAATCAGAAAGGCGGCCGAACGCTCCGCTGACCTCACGCGACAACTACTGGTCTTTGCCCGCAAGCAGACGATTGCGCCCAAAATTCTGGACCTGAACGAGACCGTGGCGAGCATGCTCATGATCCTGCAACGGCTTATCGGCGAGGATATCGACCTCAACTGGCAACCGGATAAGGATCTGTGGCCGGTCAAGGCAGACCCATCCCATATCGACCAGATTCTGGCCAACCTGTGCGTAAACGCCCGTGACGCGATCTCCGGTGTCGGTAAAATGACGATCGAGACGGGCAACAGCACCTTTGACGAGAATTACTGCACCAATCACGCGGGCTTTGTCCCGGGGGAGTACGTGTTGCTGGCCGTGAGTGACAACGGCTGCGGTATGGACAAGGAAACGCTCGCCCTTATCTTCGAACCGTTCTTCACGACCAAAGGCGTCGGTGAGGGAACCGGTCTGGGGCTGGCCACCGTGTACGGCATTACCGAACAGAACAACGGCTTCATCAACGTCTACAGCGAGCCTGGCCAGCGAACAACTTTCAGGATTTACCTGCCAAGGTATCTGGGCGAGGCCGAGCAGGTTCGAATGGAAGGTGTGGCGGAACCTCTCCTGCGCGGCAATGAGATGATCCTGCTGGTTGAGGACGAGCCGGCAATACTGAATATAACCACGCAGATGCTCGAAGAGCAGGGCTACACCGTGCTGACGGCAAACAGGCCGGGTGATGCGATCCGCTTGGCCCGGGAATACGCCGACAAAATCCATCTGCTGATTACCGACGTGGTCATGCCAGAAATGAACGGCCGGGACCTGGGCAAGTACCTGTCCTCTTTCAGTCCACACCTCAAATGCCTGTTCATGTCGGGATATGCGTCAAGCGTCATCGCCCACCACGGCGTGCTCGACGAAGGCGTGCATTTCATCCAGAAGCCGTTCTCGATGCAAGCTCTTATGACCAAGGTGCGCAATATCCTGGATAATTCCTAGCCTAAAATGGATTTGGTTGAGCTAGTTTTTATTAGCACAGTCGATGAATTATCTGCTTCAGGCTACCGAATCGGACAACCCGACGCTGGCGAAGGCGGCGGCTGCAATTGCGTCGGCCAGGGCGAACCGTAGCGTGGCTGCTGCCAGTGCCTATCCTGTGGTATTCACCTATGTGGATGATGTGCTGGTTTGGCTAAGACGCCATGCCAAGGCGTCTATCGACAGCGAAACCGAAAAGGTTCCTGCCTAGTTTCTGTCCAGAAAGGGTGCTTTTTCGCCCTGGCGTCGTCAATCTTCGGTCTTGCTTGTGCAGTGTACCGAGGCACGCCTCCGCGCAAACCCCTGATTCCTTTGCCAGAACAAAAAATACCCGCTTTCCGAATCGGAAGCCAATAGTTTCTCATCAGGAGTTGTCCGGATGGAAACAAACTATACAATCCGCTGTACGTGATACTCGCCGCCGATGATCATGTATTCGTCCTCCCCCTTCAGAATGCTGCCGGGAAGCAGGTCATTGTAGAAGAAGATCTTGCAGAGCGGTACCGTGGTTTTCCAGACCGTGCGCCCGAATTCCCAGGCTCGCTCCTCTTCGCTTGTGAAAGAGACCAGATTGTTCATCCTGACGATCTGTTCCCGTTTATTCAAACTCTGCAAAATATCGTATTCCTCCGCGTCATGCGTGCCGCGATAGAGAGTGACGGCATTAAAACCGGAATATTTGCGGGGGAGTTCAAACTGGACAAACTCGAACAATAGATCGAGCTGAGACTGAATGGCGCTGGTCTGGGCGCTCCCTTTCATAACATCGATCGTGTAATTGAAATAGGCTTCACTATTGATGTCGTCTATGCGGGCTTTGTGAAAATACCGATGCGGCTTTCCACCCAGTGTTTGAGCACAGCTCCGGCTACCGAATTCGAGTCGATTTTCCATCCCTTCAAAAATCTCAGGTAACTGTTACGAATACTCATACGGGCTGAATCGGTGCCCTGTTCCTGCCAATAGTGCAGATGGAATTTGACCGACATGTAGTCATTGAAAAGCAGGGCCCGTTTCTCACGGGACAGGGTAGACGCCAGTTTCTCGAACAAAAAACGGTTACTCTCCCTGACCCCCTGGACCTGCAATGGCTGCGGATTCTCGTTGAAGTGATATGAGGCGATGGCCCACGGAGGCAGGTTGCAAAAGTTGAATGAGCCGTATTTCAGTAGCCTAACCTCCTTTTAACGGTACTTTTTGTAATCGATCTTGTACTTCTCCATCCTCAAACCAAGAACGCGCCGGGTCATCCCCAATTCACGAGCAGCCTCGGTCATGTTGCCGCTGTAGCTTTTAAGCGCCTCAATCAGCATCTCGTATTCAACAGAAGCAAGTTTTGTTTCCAGCCCGCCCTTGCAGGCTGTCCCGGTCAGTATGGAAGTTTGCAGGGACGGCGGCAGATTGTAACCATGGATCACTTCATCCTCGGAAAGAATGACCGCCCGCTCAATAACGTTTTCCAACTCCCGCACATTGCCCGGCCAGTGGTAATTCATCATCATGTTCAGGGCAGGAATGGAGATGCGTTTGACGTCTTTGCCCGACTCCTTGGAAAAACGAACCACAAAGTGATCAGCCAGGGTAATTATGTCGCTGCCCCGGTCACGCAATGGAGGAATGATAATCGGAAATACATTCAGGCGGTAAAAGAGGTCTTCGCGGAACGTCCCCTTGACGACCATATCGGCCAGATCCCTGTTGGTTGCCGCGATGATCCTGATATTAACCTTGATCGACCGATTGCCACCTACCCGCTCGAAGGTTTTTTCCTGGAGTACCCGCAATAGCTTGGCCTGCATGGCCATGGACAGCTCGCCCACTTCATCAAGGAAGATGGTTCCTCCGTCGGCATCCTCGAAGCGCCCGGCACGTTGGGTAACGGCGCCTGTAAACGAACCTTTTTCATGACCGAACAACTCACTTTCGATGATGCTTTCAGGCAACGCCGCGCAGTTGAATTTT
>JBAYZR010000194.1:0-6856 GCA_041672425.1 Pedobacter sp.
AACACAAGGTCTGTATGGTGCTGGAACTGGGCATGGATGCCGAGGCGCAGTGGCAGGGTTTTAACCCCAAACTTCGCAATCAGATCCGCAAGGCCGAGAAAAGCGGCTTAACGGTTGCGGTGGGCGACAAGGAGTTGCTGCCTGATTTCTATACGGTCTTTGTCCGGAACATGCGCGACCTTGGTACCCCGGTCTATGCGCAAAAGTTATTCGCAGAAGTGTTGACAGCCTTTCCCGTTGACAGCCGTATCATTGCGGTATATCTGGAGGGAAAACCATTGGCGGCTGGTTTGATTGTCCGGTTTCGCGAAACAGTTGAAATCCCATGGGCATCATCCATCCGTGATTACAATACGCTATGTCCAAACAATCTGCTGTACTGGACAGCACTGAAACATGCCATGGAAATTGGCTGCAAACGATTTGATTTTGGCAGGTCTACACCGGGGGAAGGAACATATCGCTTCAAGGAACAGTGGGGGGCCAAGCCGCTTAAGCTAAACTGGCAGTATCTGTTGCCAAACGGAGTCGCGTTGCCGGAGTTGAACAATAAAAATCCGAGATTCGAAATGGCCATCAGGCTCTGGCAGAAACTCCCTCTCGGAGTGACCAGACTTCTCGGGCCGCATATCGTCAAGAACATTCCATAATTCAAGTCCATGCAATTTTCCGTCATCATACCTGCAAAAAACGAAGAGGCCAACATCGGACGCTGCCTTGATTCCATAAATCAGGTCACATGGGACAAAAATAGTTATGAAATAATTGTTGTGGATAATGGTTCGACCGATCAAACCGTTGATATTGCCAGACAGAAGGGGGCTGTCGTGTTTGTCAGGCCCGAGCTGACCATTGCCGGCCTTCGCAACTTCGGTGCACAACAGTCATCGGGACAGATCCTGGCGTTTCTTGACGCAGACTGTGCTGTCACAAATCAATGGTTCTCTACAGCTTCTCTTTATCTGAATGACACAGACAATGTTGCCGCTTTTGGCAGCCCGGTAACTGTCCCTGAGGGTGGAACCTGGGTGCAGAAAGCGTGGTTCAATGTTCGCGGTAAACCGGATTTGGTAGTGGACGTTAATTGGCTTGAATCGGCAAACCTTTTTGTAAAGAGATCGGTTTTTCTTGCTGTTAATGGATTCAACGAATCATTGATCACATGTGAGGATTATGAGCTGACTCAACGCCTCAAGACGGTAGGCAGACTGGTATCCGACTACAGAGTCATGGCTGTGCACTATAGAGAACCTGCGACTATCAGGGAATTCATAAAGAAGGAAATGTGGCGCGGAAAAAATAATTATACAGGACTTTTTGAACGAAAAATAGAGATGAGTGAAGTCCCTAGTTTAATTCTGCCTTTGATCTCCCTGACCTTTAGTATGGGAATACTACTCTTATTGGGAATGTTTGCTGTGGGCCTTGGTAAATCCTGTTTATTATATCTGTTAATCCTTCTTTTAATCTGGCAGGTACCTATCTTGCTGATTTCTTCAAGAAAAAATAAATCTGGTGAGCTGGTGACCACGTTACAACTATTGCTTCTTTTTAATGTATATTTTCTCGCTCGTGGCCTTGTGGTATTGCGAAGGAGCTAAGGTGTCATTTACATTGATGCATTATAATGCACCAAGTCAAAGGTCTCTTATATGTGTGGAATAGCCGGATTTTTCAGAACCTGCGCCTCTGCTGCCGACAAATCTGTCCTGCAGCGGATGGGAGAGGTTATCCGCCATCGCGGGCCGGATGCCGGTGGCGAGTATCTGGACGATCATGTCGGTCTGGCCCACCGCCGACTGAGCATCATCGATCTATCGCCCCAGGGAAACCAGCCCATGTTCTCGACCGATGGGCGCCTGGTAATCGTTTTCAATGGGGAAATCTACAATTTCCTGAAATTACGCGAGCAACTTGAGCGCGAAGGAGTGATATTCCGCACTAAAACAGATACCGAGGTGATCCTTGCCCTTTATTGCAAAATGGGAACTGAATGCCTCAAACAGTTGAACGGCATGTTCGCCTTTGCCATCTGGGACAAGCTTGACAAAACCCTCTTTCTGGCGCGGGATCGTATCGGGAAGAAGCCGCTTTATTATTATCATGTCGACGGCGACCGCCTGGCGTTTGCTTCCGAGATCAAGTCCCTGCTGCAACTGCCGGGGATCAGACGGGAGGTCGAGCCGACTGCAATTCCCGATTTTCTTTCCTATCAGTACATTCCGGATCCCAAGACTATCTATCGGAACATTCACAAACTCCCTCCGGCCCATTTCATGATTCTGAAGTCCGGCGGAGAGCCTCACCTGGCTGAATACTGGGATATCGATTTTACTCAGCACGCCGGACGTTCATTTGCTGGTGCTGAAGATGAACTGCTTGATCTTCTGCAGGATGCCACTTCCTCCAGGATGGTTGCCGATGTTCCCCTGGGCGCATTCCTGAGTGGCGGGGTGGATTCCAGCGCTGTTGTGGCCCTGATGGCAAACGTATCGAATGACCCGGTCAGAACCTGCACGATCGGCTTTCAGGACAAAAGGCATGACGAATCGCCCTTCGCACGCGAGATTGCCGAGTTGTTCAAGACCAACCACACCGAGTACATTGACAAAGAGCGGTTTGTCGACACCGTGGAACAGCTGCCGAGGTTCTTCGACGAGCCGTTTGCCGACTCTTCGGCTGTCCCGACCTATCATGTGTCGCATTTGGCCCGCCAGGCAGTCACGGTTGCGCTGGCCGGAGATGGCGGGGATGAAAGCTTTGCCGGTTATGCAAAGTATTCTGTAGAACTGAAGGAAGATCTTGTACGGCAATTTGTTCCAAGACCGGTTTTATCGTTGATCCACTCGGCAATGACAGGTCTGGAAAGCCATACCCTGGCCCACAAGGCCCGCTCTCTCTCCGGAAGCGCACTGAAGGACCCGGGCAGGGCCTTCTTTCGGACCAACAGCTGTATTGAGGAGCAAAAGCTCCAACAACTCCTTTCAGATGATATCAGACGGTCTTGCAGCAGCTATGATCCTGCCGATCATACCCTGAGATACTGGGACAGGATGGGAGGAAAAGACCATGTGGCCTGCATGCTTTACACCGATCTTAAAACCTATCTGCCCGGTGATATTCTGGTAAAAGTTGACCGCATGAGCATGGCCAATTCCCTGGAAGTACGTGCACCGTTCCTCGATTACCGCATCATCGAGTTTGCCGCCTCATTACCCAGCGACTGGAAGATCAAGGGCAACAATAAAAAAATCATTCTCAAAAAAGCATTCGGACATCTGCTGCCTGAGCGTATACTTAATCGTTCCAAGCATGGTTTTACCGTGCCGCTCGACAGCTGGTTCAGAGGGGAATTGAAGCCATTGGCTGAGAACTGTTTGCTGAGGCAGCCCGCTTTGGCCGAATATCTGAACCTGTCTACGGTGCAGGTCTTATGGCAGGAACACCAGCAGAAGAAAGCGGATCATGGTTCCCTACTCTGGAGTCTGCTGATGTTTGCCCTTTGGCAGCAGGAATACCTCTTATGAATCGGGATACTGAATCTGGTTTTTGGGGCTGACCTAATGTGCGGAATCGCAGGCATACTGAATTTGGGTAACAATCCCCCCATCGAGCGTTCCTCGCTGGAGAGGATGATAGGCATGCTTCGGCACCGCGGTCCGGACGGCCTTGGAGTTTTTGTGCGCCCTCAGGTGGGGCTTGCCCATTCGCGTTTGAGCATAATCGACCTGGAAGGTGGGGCGCAACCAATCTGCAATGAAGACCGGACGCTCTGGGTGGTTTTCAATGGCGAGATATTCAACTACCGGGAGCTTCGTCATGACCTTGAGCAGCGGGGTCACCGATTTTCAACACACACGGACACCGAAGTCATCGTGCATCTTTTTGAGGAAAAGGGCGAAAGATGCGTGGAAGAGCTGAATGGGCAGTTCGCCATTGCGCTGTGGGATGAGAGCAAACAGAGGCTCTTTCTGGCCCGGGATCGGATGGGTATTCGCCCCCTCTTTTATACCACTCACGCCGGCAGGTTTTATTTCGGTTCAGAGGTCAAAGCTATTTTTGCTGCAGACGCCGGTATTCCGAGAATTATTGATCCGGAAGTTCTGGCGGAGATTTTCACCTTTTGGATGCCGGCTGATCGTGACTCTGTATTTCGCGGAGTCAGGCAGCTTGCAGCCGGTCATTGGGCATGGGTAGATGGTGTGTCGGGCATCAGGGAGTCTGAGTACTGGGATATTCCGCTTCATCAGGTTCAGCACAGCCAGACGAAATCGGAAGATGAATATGCGGAGGAACTCCGTGCGTTGCTGGTGGATGCGGTCAGACTTCAACTCCGTGCCGATGTGCCGGTTGGGGCCTATCTGAGCGGTGGGCTCGACTCTTCGGCAATCACTTCCATGGTGCGGCGGTATACAAACAATCAACTCAAGACTTTTTCGGTCACCTTCTCCGATACGTCCTATGACGAGAGCCGCGAGCAGGCGGAGGTTTCTGCATTTCTTGGAACCGATCACGCCGCTGTCAATTGCACGTATGAGGATATTGCCCGTGTTTTTCCCGCAGTGGTCTGGCATGCTGAAACCCCGCTATTGCGGACTGCGCCTGCACCTCTTTACCTGCTTTCACGGCTTGTACGGGACAACGGTTACAAGGTGGTGCTTACCGGAGAAGGCGCCGATGAGATTATGGGGGGCTATGACATCTTCAAGGAAGCGAAGATCCGGGCCTTTATCCATCGGAATATGCAGTCGCATCTGCGACCGTTGCTCCTGAAGCGTCTCTATCCGTACCTTACATTGTCACCCACCGGATCAGCGGCCTATGCTGCAAAGTTCTTTGCCACGGATGCGCCCCTGGATGACCCCTTCTACGCACATCGTCCACGCTGGAGAACAACAGCCTGGCTTCTCCCATTTCTACGGGATGGACTCAGGCAAACCCCACCCAGGGATCCCGTAGAGACTCTGGACGCTGTTTACGGGGGGAAGCTGGATGGAATGGATTTCTTCTCTGCCGCACAGTACCTGGAATCCAAAACCCTGCTTGCCAACTATCTCCTGTCGTCCCAGGGAGACAGAATGGCCATGGCCCATTCCGTTGAAGGGCGTTTCCCTTTTCTGGATCACCGGGTTGTCGAGTTTGCATGTCAGATACCGCCCCGTCTGCGGATGAAGGTACTATGCGAGAAGAATATACTCAAAAAGGCAATGGCGGGTGCTCTCCCCACCTCCATACTGACAAGAAAGAAGCAACCCTATATGGCTCCGGATATAGCGAGCTTTTCCGGAAAGGTCGGACAAGAGTGCCTTGAGCGCTACATGTCGGAAGAGGCCGTGGCTGATGCCGATCTGTTTCGCCCCACTGCTGTCCGGCAGCTGATTGCCAAGTGTCACAAGGGTCAAAGACAGGGTTTCAGGGAAAACATGGCCTTTATCGGAATACTTTCCGCCCAGATACTGCACGAACATTACATAAGGAATTTTCAGTCGGCGCCCTTCGGATCTGATACAAAGATCGCGGATCCAAACTGATTATTGAGGTGAAATAATGCAAGACTATGCCACACAGATTAAGGCGTTCATCATTGAGAATTTTCTTTTTAACGCCGAGGGCAGCTCTCTAGGCGATGATGAGTCGTTTCTCGAGAGCGGGATAGTTGACTCAACCGGTATCCTTGAGGTAGTAGCCTGGATTGAGGAAACCTTTGACATCAGGGTGCCAGACACAGATCTGCTCCCGGAGAACTTTGATACCGTACAACGGCTGGCGGCTTACATGCGCAGAAGCGCCGAGGCGCAGGGCTTGCACAAAGGATAATGGCATGGATCGGCAGACACAACCTACACCACCACTAATACTTTGGAAAAATGTGCGAGGCATGGCGTGCTGATTCAGGATTTTCTGTTGCATTCATCCCTGAAAAACCCCGACGCAGAGGCGCTCGTCGCCGGGGTCTGCCGTGCTACCTACGCCGAACTGGAAAATGCGGCGCTGTCACTGGCTGATTCCCTCCTGACCAACGGATTGAAGCCGGGGGAGCGCGTCGCGGTACTGACAGACGTGCCATTCGACTATATTGTTTCCTATTTTGGCACACTGCTGGCTGGTGGAGTATTCGTCGGCCTCAACACCCAGACATCGACAAGAACCCTGAAACATCTTCTGTGCGACTGCGGAGCTTCGATAACTTTGACTCATCGTAAGTTTCTCAAACACTTCAACGGGATCGCTGATGCTGTGCCAACCCTGCGGTATCTGGCTGTTTCAGGTGGTGGTTCCGTGGCAGGGGTAATCTGCGGAGATTTTGCGGAGCTGCTGGCAGGACGTTGCAATAATCCCAGCTTGCTGCCTGGAAGGGAACCAGCGGACCTGGCCCAGATAATATACACCTCGGGAACCACCGGTAAACCGAAAGGGGTGATGCTAAGCCACACGAATCTAATTGCCAACACACTTTCCACGGTTCAGTATCTGGGACTGACACAGAATGATCGGGCCATGGTGGCGCTTCCGTTTTTCTATTCCTACGGCAACTCGGTTCTGTTGACCCACATTGCTGTCGGAGGCACGTTGATTGTTAACCAGAGCCTCATGTACCCCGCTGTAATCCTTGATCAGATGCGGGCCGAAGAGGTAACGGGATTCCCAGGCGTACCGTCCACCTTTGCGCTGCTGCTCCAGCATACTACGATTCGTGAAACTTCGTTGCCTCACCTCCGTTACGTCACCCAGGCTGGGGGGGGGATGGCGCCAGCTCTTGTCCGCGAACTGGTTGCGGCCCTGCCTGGAACAGCCCTCTACATAATGTATGGGCAGACCGAGGCTGCGCCGCGTCTTTCCTGTCTCGACCCGGCAG
>JBAYZR010000195.1:0-6853 GCA_041672425.1 Pedobacter sp.
CTTCAAGACTGCCACAAAATCGATTGTAGGCGAAATATGGAAGCCGTTTTTTCTGTATCAACAAAAAACTGAAGTGCCTCCGACTTTTTACGAGGGCATCAATAATAGTATACAGAAGTACATAAGCCCCGTATTTTCAGGGGCTTATTTTGTTTTCCGTGAGGAGGCGCAGACATTCCAGGCGGTACATAAGAAAGGAAAACATGACTGATCAAATAATAGGTAAAGATGGCGCTGATATGCTTTGTAACTGTGGTGAAATGCATAAAGGTCACATTTGCTGGCTTACTCATATGGGGTTAATCATGGAAGTTCGGCATCTGAACGACAACCCGACTGTTTCATGTTCAAAATGCGGGGCTAAAGCAAACTTGCCGCATAATGTATGTTTTCCCATCCCTCTTGGAAGTCAGGGGCTTGGAATAAACTGATATACCAGGTTTTGCGTGATGTAACTTCCTATATATTGTTTGTTCCAAGTCTTAAGTTGTGCGGATATTGTGGAACTTATTCCCCGCTTCCTCCCCAGAAAAAATGTTGCCTGATCTTTCCGCTTTACAATCTCTACAGAGTTATTTATTGTTAAAAATTCCATTATAGTGGGCATACCTGAAGGATTTCATGGATATCAGCAGACTGCGTAATTTCTCGATCATCGCCCATATCGATCACGGCAAGTCCACCTTGGCAGACCGTTTGCTGGAATATACAGGCACGCTTTCCGAGCGTGAGAAACAGAGCCAGTTCCTGGATAAGATGGATCTGGAACGGGAGCGCGGTATTACCATCAAGGCACAGACGGTGAGGCTCAAATACCATGCCGATGACGGTAACGACTATGTTCTTAATCTGATAGACACCCCTGGTCATGTTGATTTTACCTATGAGGTTTCACGTTCGCTGGCTGCCTGCGAAGGCGGGTTGCTGGTGGTAGATGCCTCTCAGGGGGTCGAGGCGCAGACCCTGGCCAACGTTTATCTGGCTCTTGATATCAACCTTGAGGTTTTCCCGGTACTGAACAAGATTGACCTGCCTGCGGCTGATCCGGAGCGGGTCATTCATGAGATTGAGGAAATCATCGGGATTGACGCCCATGACGCTGTACTGGCCAGTGCCAAAGAGGGTATCGGTACCCACGAGATTCTCGAACAGATTGTCAGGAAGATACCGGCGCCCAAAGGTGATGCAACAGCCCCACTCAAGGCGTTGCTGTTTGATTCCTGGTATGACCAGTACCAGGGTGTGATTATCCTGATTCGTATTTTCGACGGGACACTCAAGAAGGGTGACAAGATCCAGCTGATGGCTACCAACAGCTCTTTTGAAGCGCTTAAAATCGGGGTCTTTGCCCCGGTGATGGTTGAGATCCCTGAACTGGCCGCAGGCGAGGTAGGGTTTATCATTGCCGGTATCAAGGATGTGGCCGATGCCAAGGTCGGCGATACGGTAACCCTGCTGAATCGGCAATGCGAGGTGCCGCTGGACGGATTCAAGGTTGTCAAGCCGATGGTGTTCTCCGGCTTATACCCTATTGATACTATCCAGTATGAACAGTTGCGGGATGCCCTGGCCAAGCTGAAGCTGAACGATTCATCCTTCTCCTTTGAACCGGAAACGTCATTGGCGCTCGGTTTCGGTTTCCGCTGCGGTTTTCTGGGCCTGCTGCATATGGAAATAATTCAGGAACGGCTGGAGCGGGAGTTCGCGCTTGATCTGATTACCACAGCGCCTACGGTTGTCTATCGGGTACACAAAATGAGTGGTGAAGTGTACTCAATTCAGAGCGCCAATCAGATGCCTGAACTGCAAGGCATGGAGTATCTGGAAGAGCCTTTCATTCTGGCCCACATCCATGTGCCTAATGAATTTGTCGGTGGCGTGCTGGCCCTGTGTGAAGACAAGCGTGGCGTTCAGCGCGAGATCAAGTATCTGACCACGACGCGCGTAATGATTATCTATGAATTGCCGTTGAACGAAATAGTGCTGGATTTCTACGACCGTCTCAAGTCAATCACCAAAGGGTATGCTTCCCTGGATTATGAGCACCTGGAGTACAGGCGAAGTGATCTGGTTCGAATGAATGTCATGATAAACGGAGAGGTTGTTGATGCTCTGTCACTGATCCTGCACCGCGAAAAAGCATATTTCCGCGGTCGTGATCTGGTCGCCAAGATGAAGGAGCTGATTTCACGCCAGATGTTCGAGGTGGCCATTCAGGCAGCCATCGGCAACAAAATTATTGCCCGTGAGACGGTCAAAGCCATGCGTAAGGATGTTCTGGCCAAGTGCTACGGTGGCGATATCACCCGTAAACGCAAGTTGCTGGAAAAACAGAAGGAAGGTAAGAAACGCATGAAGAATGTGGGAAATGTAGAGTTGCCCCAGGAGGCCTTCCTGGCGATTTTGAAGGTGGGTTGATATACAGAGTATAGCTTGATTGTAATTTATGTTCTGAAATCTATTACATTAATTAAGGAAGCAAGATGCAAGAATCTACCGAAGTTCCTAATGAAAAAAGCAGCAAAGAGCTTGAGCCGACTTTCAAAAAGAAAAGCAAAGTCCGCGAATACGCCGAATCAATTATTATCGCGATCCTGCTGGCGCTGGTTATCCGCACCTATATGGTCCAGGCTTTTAAAATTCCTTCCGGCTCCATGGAAGATACACTGGCTATTGGCGACCATTTGCTGGTAAGTAAGTTCATGTACGGTACAAAAGTGCCGTTCAGCACTAATCGGATACTCAAAATACGTGATCCGAGACGCGATGACGTGATTGTTTTTGAGTACCCTGAAGACCCCAGCAAAGATTTTATAAAGCGGGTTGTCGGTACACCTGGTGACGTGGTGGAAGGGAAGGATAAGAAGGTTTATATCAATGGCAAACTCTACGAGAACCCTCACGAGATACACAAGGAGAAGGATGTCATCCCCAAGGAAATGAATCCAAGGGACACCTTTGGACCTGTCACAGTGCCTGCGGAATCCTATTTTGTCATGGGTGATAACCGTGACCGTTCCTACGACAGTCGTTTCTGGGGTTTCGTTTCGCTTGATAGGATCAAGGGGCTGGCTATTATCAAATACTGGTCCTGGGATCGGGAAAAGTTCAGGCCGCGTTTTGGTAGTATCGGGAAGCTCATAAATTAAATTCAATTACACAAAATATATTTCTCATTGGAGGATTTCTTATGGATACGCTGGGAAACTGGAAACGCACACACTACTGTGGTGATTTGTCCGCAAAGGACATCGGTAGCGAGGTAATCCTGATGGGATGGGCTCTGCGGCGCCGCGATCACGGTGGGTTGATTTTTATCGATCTGCGAGATCGGGAAGGAATCGCGCAGATTGTTTTCGATCCTGAGGTTGATTTTGCTGCTCATGCAGTGGCCGAATCGGTTCGCAGCGAATTCGTACTGGCTGTTATGGGCAAGGTTATCCCACGTCCCGACGGAACGGTTAACCCCGGTATGAAGACCGGCGAGGTGGAGATCCAGGTGTCGGAATGCAAGCTGCTTAACCGCTCCAGGCCGCTTCCGTTTATGCTGGATGAACATAGTGAAATCAATGAGAACATCCGTCTGAAGTACCGCTATCTTGACCTTCGTCGCCCCCAGTTGCAGTATAACCTGATCCTGCGTTCGAAGGTTGCTCAGCTGACCCGTTCATACCTGACCGATAACGGTTTTATCGAGCTTGAAACCCCCTTTCTTACAAAATCGACCCCTGAAGGCGCGCGTGATTTCCTGGTGCCGTCCCGTATCAATCAAGGGCATTTTTATGCACTGCCGCAGTCTCCACAGATTTTTAAACAGATCCTGATGATCTCCGGTTTTGATCGATATTTCCAGGTCGTGCGCTGCTTCCGCGATGAAGACCTGCGTGCTGACCGCCAGCCGGAGTTTACCCAGATTGACTGCGAGATGTCCTTTATTGATCAGGAAGATATCATAACTGTCATGGAAGGGCTGATTGCGCGTATTTTCACCGAAGCAAAAGGTGTTGCGGTTCAGCTGCCTGTGGAGCGTCTTACATATGCCGAGGCAATCCGCCGATTCGGTGTCGATAATCCGGACCTCCGGTTTGGAATGGAGCTCTGCGACTTGACCGGCACTGTCAAGACATCAGGTTTTAAAGTCTTTGCTGAAGTCGCCTCCAAGGGTGGCATAATCAAAGGTATCAATGCCAAGGGCTGTGCAAGGTTTTCCCGCAAGGAGATCGACGATCTGACGGAATTCGTCAAGATATACGGAGCCAAGGGACTTGCCTATGTCAAGATTGAGAATGGCGAGTGGCATTCTCCGATTGCCAAGTTCTTTACAGCCGAAGAGATTGCCACCATGAACAACCACTTTGATGCCGAAGAGGGAGATCTACTCTTCTTTGTGGCTGACAAGCCCAAGGTAGTCAACGATTCGCTCGGTAAGCTGCGTAACCACTTGGCGAACCTCCTCGAATTAACCAGTAAGGATGAGTACCGCTTTGTATGGATAACCGAATTTCCGCTGCTGGAGTGGGACGATGATGATAAGCGCTGGTGTGCGGTACACCACCCCTTTACCGCACCTATGGATGAGGATATCGAATTTGTTGAGTCCGATCCGGGACGCTGCCGTGCCAAGGCGTATGACCTGGTGTTGAACGGCAATGAGATCGGCGGCGGTTCCATCAGGATTCATCAGGAGCACGTTCAGTCCCTGATGTTCAAGTTGCTGGGGCATTCTGAAGAGGATAAACGGGCAAAGTTCGGATTTTTGCTGGATGCCCTTGATTACGGCACTCCTCCCCATGGTGGTATAGCCTTTGGTATGGATCGATTGATAATGCTGCTGACAGGCAGCGACTCAATCCGCGATGTTATTGCTTTCCCAAAAACCCAGAAGGGCGCCTGCATGATGTCTGAGGCGCCCTCTTCGGTTGACACCAAGCAACTCCGTGAACTGGGTGTCCGCCTGCTTGAACGACAGGGGTAAGCGTCCAACTGATGCGCTGCTGGGCTGCGTCCATATTGCTGTTATATTGTTGCCTGTTGGTTGCCTGCTCTACGCCGACGCCAACTTGGCGCAGCAAGGTTGCGACGCTGGTTGATAACCTTTCCCACCAGGGTGCGCCCGTGAAGTTTCCGCAAGAGTTTAATAATTTGGTGGAAACATTTGAGCATGGCGAAGCGGTTCTGCATGTCCAACATGACGATAAGAAAGCAGATACATATTATCTGATGGCCTTTCAAAAAGGTGAACTGCTTAGAACCGAGCTGAAGCGCTATGATTTGCGCATGGCCGAACAACAGCGCCAGAGGTTGGTTGAACAGGCGGCTCGTATCGAAGAAGAGCGGTTATTGCGCAAAGCAGTGGAGGCTGAAGAACGTCTTCGTGAACAGGAAAGAATGCTGGCAGAGGAAGCTTCCAAGGCAGTTGCCGCTGAAAAAAAGACATCCTACTCCAAAGAATCCTCCTCCCAGCAGACCCCAACCTATACAGTTCGCCGTGGCGAAACTCTACCCCAGATTGCAGCGCGTACCGAGATTTACAATGATTCATCCCTGTGGCCCATCATATATCGGGCCAATCGCGATCAAATTCGCAATCCCAAACAGCTCTGGCCTGGCCAGGTACTCAAGATTCCCCGTCATTTTTCACGAGATGAAGCCATTGATGCCAAGCGCTATTCCGGCAGAAAATAAGTGTTTTTGATGCAGAAACCATAAGTCGGCTGAAATGGTTTATGAGATTCTTTTTTTCTTGACACTTCAATGGGTTTTTGTATACTGTATACAAAATTTAACACAATGTGATAAACATCAAATATATCAAGTGGTTATAACAAGTAGCTAAAATAATGTTCGTCTGCAATTGTTTGAGTTGTAATTTTATCCGTAAAAGAACACAAAAACCAAGGAGAGATACATGACGACACAAAAGATTATTTGGTCAAAAATCGATGAAGCACCCGCACTGGCAACCTACTCATTGCTCCCTATCGTAAATGCCTTCACAAAGGCAGCTGGGGTTGTCGTGGAAACACGCGATATCTCTGTTGCCGGAAGAATTATTGCGAATTTTCCTGAAAACCTGACGGATGCCCAGAAGATGCCGGATTATCTGGCCGAATTGGGTGATCTTACACAGAAGCTGGAAGCCAATATCATCAAGCTCCCTAATGTCAGCGCTTCCATCCCGCAATTAAAAGCTGCTATCAAAGAGTTGCAGGAGCAGGGTTACAACATCCCTGACTATCCCGAAGAGCCGAAGACCGACGCTGAAAAAGCGCTTCACGCAAGATATGCCAAATGCCTGGGAAGCGCTGTTAACCCGGTATTAAGGGAAGGTAACTCCGATAGAAGGTCGGCAGCAGCAGTTAAGCAGTACGCAAGAAAACATCCGGTCAAGATGGGCGCCTGGACCCCGGAATCGAAAACCCATGTTTCGCATATGGATGGGGGTGATTTTTATTCCCATGAGAAATCAGTTACGATGAAGAAGGCCGGCAACGTTAAGTTCGAGCTGGTTGGTAAGGACGGGAAGGTTACGGTTCTGAAGGAGAAGCTGGCGCTACTGGAAGGTGAGGTTCTTGACGGGACATTCATGAGCTGCAAGGCCCTGCGCAAATTCATCGAAGAGCAGATTGAAGACGCAAAGCAGAAGGGCGTACTGTTCTCCGTGCACCTCAAAGCCACCATGATGAAGATCTCCGACCCCATCATGTTTGGCCATTTCGTCTCCGTTTTCTTTAAGGACGTTTTTGAAAAACATGCCGCAACCTTCAAGGAACTGGGTGTGAATCCGGATCTTGGTCTGGGCGATCTTTATCTGAAAATCAAGAATTTGCCGGAGGCTAAGCAGGCCGAGATC
>JBAYZR010000196.1:0-6784 GCA_041672425.1 Pedobacter sp.
CTTTAACAGTTTCTTGACGAGATCAGGCGCCCCCCGCACCAGTCCGCCCGGCATGAACATGACCATGACCATCAGCAGTCCGCCGTAAATAATGATGTCGTAATCCTGGGCGCCGCGCAGGAACTCGGGCAGAAGGGTCAACAGAGCCGCGCCGAGGAACGACCCATAGATGCTGCCGAGACCTCCGATGACAACCATGGTCAGCAGTTCCACGGAGAAGTTGAAACCAAATGAGGCTGGTGAGACAAAGGTCATGGTATGGGCGTACAGACTGCCGGCCAGAGCGGATATCATGGCCGAAAGGGCAAATATCTGCACCTTGAGGAGACGGGCATTGACCCCTACAACCCGGGCAGCCACCTCGGAGTCGTGGATGGCTCGAAGGGCGCGCCCCACCCGGGAGTTGGCCAGATTAATGGCAAACAGGCAGACAGCGAGCGTGAATGACCAGATCAGGTAGTAGTTTTTTATGTCACTGTCAAAGGTAATAGAGCCGATTGAGAGATTGGGAATACCCGAGAGACCGGAGGGGCCACCTGTATAGTCGATGGTCTCGTTGAAGACTATATAGATGATGATACCGATACCAAGGGTCGCCATGGCCAGGTAGTGCCCCTTGAGTTTGAGGATCGGAAAACCGATCAGAAACGCCATGGCGCCCACCAGGGCAGCCGCCAGCGGCATGACCAGCCACGGGTTCCAGCCGACGGTGGTGGTCAGGATGCCGGAGAGGTAGGCGCCGAGGCCAAAGAAACCGGCGTGACCGAGGGATATCTGGCCGGCGAATCCCAACAATAGATTGAGCGCCACGGCCAGCATGGTATTGATCCCCACGAAGACCAGCACGTTCATCATATAACCGCCACTGAGGATGCAGGGGGCCGCCAGCACAAAAACGGTAAATGCGAGGAATTTGAGGAGCTCTTTTTTCACTCTGTCAGACCCTCTCCGATTCCGCTTTGCCGAACAGGCCCTGCGGTCGAATGAAAAGGATCAACAGAAGAATGATGAATGCAATGGCGTCTTTGTAGCCGGACGAGATAAGTCCGGCGCCCAGCGATTCGAGCACGCCAAGAATCAAACCACCCACAACCGTGGCAACTCCGCTGCTCATGCCGCCGATAATGGCGGCGCAGAACCCCTTCAGCCCCAGCATGACCCCTACGTCGTAGGCTGTCATCGTCAGGGGTGCGACGATGATACCGGCCACAGCCCCCATGGCAGAACTGATGATAAAGGAAAACTGAACCATGCGACGCACGTCGATACCGACCAGACCGGCAGCGCGTCTGTTATAGGAACAGGCCCGCATGGCCTTGCCGCTGATGGTGTGATAGAAAAAAAACTTGTTTACGGCAATAATCACCATTGTAATAGCAAGTATCCAGAGATGCTGGGGCAGGATCGTTGCCCCGCCGATGGCGATTGGCTCATCACCTGTAAAGGGGGGCAGGGAATGAGTATCCTTTCCCCACAGCAGCATGGCTAATCCGCGAATCAGAATACTGCCGCCAATGGTGATAATCACAAGATTTATGGAGGTCGGCTTACGTAGCGGCCTGATGGCAAGCCGTTCAAAGAGCATGCCTCCCAGCGCTGATACCAGCACGGCGCATGGCATCGCCGCCCAGACAGGCAATTTGAGAACACCTGTAAAAAAAAGTGTCAGCATCCCCCCCAGCATGACAAACTCGCCTTGAGCAAAGTTTATGATACCGGTTGAGTTATAGATGATGGAGAAACCGATGCCGATAAGGCCGTAGATCGCGCCGGTTGACAAACCTGACAGGGAATACTGGAGAATCTGATCGAACTGCATGACACCTCATAAATGTAGGGGCGATCCCTTGTGGTCGCCCTTGTTGGAATCGCCATATCATTGCCAATTCCACCCAAAGGCGGGCGCCCACAAGGGGATGCCCCTACGAAACAAATCATTTGTTGAATTAATATTACTTTACGATCACCCAGTCCCGGTTCTTTACCTCAACCAGCACAAAGGCGTCTTTACCCAAACCAGCGTGGTCTTGGGCGGTATACGTGAATGTTCCGCCAATACCGTGAAACTGCCGCGTATTTTCAAGTTGATCGCGGATGGATTCAGCGCTGTTGGCACCACGCTCGATTGCGCCTTTGACAAGCATGATTGCATCCCATGCATGTCCGCCAAAATGGTCGCCTTCAGCCTTGTAATGATTCTGGTAATCCTTGACAAAGCCTGACAATGATTTTTTCTGAGGGTCGGAAGCAGGAAGCAAATCAGCTACAACAACCCTGCCGGAAGGAATTCTGATACCTTCAGCAGCAGCTCCGGCCAGTTCGATGAATTTTTTGGATGAAACGCCATGACTCATGTAGAGCGGAATCCTGATCCCCAACTGCTTGGCATTTTTAGCAACAACCGCCGGACCGGGGTTGGTGCCCCAACAGATGATCGCATCCGGCTTGATGCCGCGAAATTTGGTCAACTGTGAAGTCATGTCGGTATCTTTCGGGCCATATGTATCGTCGGAAACAATAGTAATACCGAATCTTGAGGCCTGTGCCTTCAACTGTTCACGCCCGGATGCCCCAAAGCCGTCGGATACGGTCAGTATGGCAACCCTGCTTAGTTTTTGTTTTTGAAGTTGTTCGTAAATCTTGCTCACCGCAAGAGTATCGTTCTGGGCTGTCTTGAATACCCATTTTTTGACCGGATCAGTGATTTTTATCCCGGCTGAGCAGGAGATCAGAGGCACTTTATACTTCTCGGCCACAGGAATGACCGCCATAGTCTCACCGGTCGTACTAGGTCCAATGATAACCAGCGCATTGTCATCCTTGATCAGTTTGGTGGCGAGTTGCACGGCCTTGGTGGCGTCTCCGGCAGTGTCGTATACCACCAGTTCAAGATTACGTCCCTTGACCCCACCACCCTTATTGATTTCATCAACCATCATTTTCAATGTGTTGCGTTCCGGTTCACCAAGGAAAGCGGCTGGTCCGGTCACGGCAAACAAAGCGCCGATCTTGATTGGAGCTGCCGCGAAAACCGGGTTGCCGAACAGCATGGTAACTAACACAATAAAAAAAGGAATTACTCTGAAATACATGGATACCCTCCCGGATGTAGTGTTTTCCGCTTATTTGACTATCAGCCAGTCACCTCTCACGATCTTGACCATCTCGAATGCTGACAGGTCAAGGCCGTTATGATCCCTGGGCGACATGCTGAACAAGCCGGATATGCTCACCAGCTTGTGGGACTGTTCAATGCCGGTGCGAATCTGTTCCGGCGTTGTTCCAACCTTCTTGATCGCCCCTGTTACCAACAGGAAGGCATCGTAGGCATAACCGCCAAAGGTGGATGCCTCGACTCCGAAAGCCTTTTTGTACGACTGGTCATAATCCTTCAGTAAACTTGCCTGTGGATCTGACTTTGGAAGCGAGTCATAGATAGCTAACTTGCCTGACGGGAGCATGACACCCTCGGCTGCATCGGCTCCGGCCAGATCGATGTATTTCTTGGAAGCCACTCCATGGCTCATGTAGAGCGGAATCCTGATACCGAGTTGCTTGACATTTTTGGTGATGACCGCCGGGCCGGGGTTGGTGCCCCAGCAGATGATCGCATCCGGCTTGATGCCGCGGATCTTGGTCAGCTGCGCAGTCATGTCGGTGTCTTTAGGGCCGTAGACTTCATCGGCGACTACGCTGAACCCTTTTTGCCTGGCCAAGGTTTTGATCTGCTCGCGTCCGGAGGCGCCAAAACCGTCTGTTACCGTCAGAAGCGCTATTGTCCGCTGTTTTTGCCTATTCATGTAGTTGAGTATCTTTTCAGCAGCCACATGGTCGTTGGCAGGGGTTTTGAACACCCATTGTTTGACCGGATCGGTGATCTTGATGCCGGCCGCACAGGAGATCAGCGGGATTTTCGCTTTTTCAGCCACAGGAATGACCGCCATGGATTCGCCGGTGGTGCTGGGACCGATGATAACACTCACCTTGTCGTCCTTGATCAGCTTGGTGGCTAATTGCACTGCCTTGGTAGCGTCACCGGTAGTGTCATAGATGACCACCTCCAGCTTCATCCCATTGACGCCACCCTTGTCGTTTACTTCCTTGACAAGCATCTCCAGGGTTTTCTTTTCAGGCTCCCCCAGGAACGAAGCAGGGCCGGTCACGGCAAACAGACCGCCGATCTTGATGGCGCCGGATGCAAACGCAATGGAAGCAGACACAAGGCTCATACAGACGATGCAAAACAGTGTTGAAATTTTTTTCATACTGCCTCCAGGTATTAATAGCTTACATACTGTAAAGACGCTCACCTTCGAGTATATTGAAATTATTGTTTTTCAGAGCGGTGATCGCCTTTTCGGTTTCGTCAAAACGGAAGATAATCACGGCATTGCCGCCACAACGTTCGACAAATGCATACATATACTCGACATTGATCCGCTCGGTATCCAAAGTCTGAAGAATGCCAGACAAACCACCTGGGCGATCAGGGACTTCAACGGCAACCACCTCAGTCTTGTTGACCGTAAACCCCTTCTCCTTCAGCACGGACTTGGCCACCTCAACGTTGTTGACGATCAGGCGCAAGATACCGAAGTCCGAGGTATCGGCCAGGGAGAGAGCCCGGATGTTTATGCCTGCCTCCCCCAGAATACGGGTAATTTCGGCCAACCGCCCGGATTTGTTCTCAATAAAGATGGATATCTGCTCGACTTTCATGGCAGCCTCCTATAGTTTCCTATTATCTATAACCCGCTTTGCCTTACCTTCACTGCGTTGGATGGTCTTGGGCTCCACCAGTTTGACCCGGCAGGTAACGCCAAGCATCTCCTTGATTTCCTTCTCGATGCGATGCGACAAGGCCTGAAGCACCTTGACCTCATCGGAGAATATCCGTTCATCAACCTCGACCTGCACCTCCAGGGTATCAAGATTATCCTGACGATCAATAATAAGAACGTAATGCGGCTCAACCCCCTCAATACCGACCAGAATTGACTCGATCTGCGAAGGAAATACATTGACGCCGCGAATGATCAACATGTCGTCGGAACGTCCGCTCATGCGGGCAATGCGGGCATGGGTCCGGCCGCAGATACACGGTTCGTACGTTATACTGGTAATATCACGGGTGCGGTAACGTATCAGCGGAATACCCTGCTTGGTGATGGTTGTGATGACCAGTTCACCCTGTTCACCTTCTCCCAGACGCTGACCGGTTTCCGGATTGATGATTTCGGGGATGAAGTGATCCTCCCAGATATGCAGTCCCTTTTTGGCCTGAATACATTCAATGGCCACACCAGGCCCCATGATCTCCGACAACCCGTAGATATCGATGGCAGCCAGATTGAGCTTTTCCTCAATCTCCGTGCGCATGGACTCGGACCACGGCTCGGCGCCGAAAATACCCACTCGCAGCTTCAAGGTGCGAAAATCCAAACCTTCCTCATGCGCCGCCTCGGCCATAAAAAGCGAGTATGAGGGGGTGCAGGTCAGCACTGTGGAACCAAAATCCTGCATGATCATGATCTGCCTGTTGGTATTTCCGCCTGACATGGGGATTACAGAAGCGCCCAGTCGCTCTGCGCCGTAGTGGGCGCCCAGTCCGCCGGTAAAAAGCCCATAGCCATAGGCATTGTGGATAATGTCACCCTTGTGGGCGCCAGCGGATACAAAGGAACGCGCCATCAACTCCGCCCAAACATCGATATCCCTGGCAGTATATCCCACAACCGTAGGTTTGCCGGTGGTGCCGCTGGAGGCGTGGATACGGACGATCTCCTCCATGGGCGCGGCAAACAGGCCATAGGGATAGGAGTCCCGCATATCCTGTTTGGTGGTAAAAGGAAGACGTTGCAGGTCATCAAGTTGTTTTACATCACCCGGCTTAACACCTGCCCTGCCAATCAAGTCTCTATAAAACGGTACATTAGCATATACACGTTCAAGAGTAGCTTGCAGTCGTTTAAGCTGTACCGCCTCCAGCGCCGGTCTGGGCAGGGTCTCAAATTCCTCGTTAAAAAACATGCTTGGCAACCTCTGTGATTATTAAATATAACTCTACAGGTAAGCATCAAATCTCTTGTTGATATAGCTACAAACCACCATTGTCCGGTTAGGTAATTGCATTAACGCTAAAACCCTGCCTTGTCCCCTCACCCGGCCTTCGGCCACCCTCTCCCAGTGGGAGAGGGGTTGATTATTATCCCTTCTCCCTTGGGGAGAAGGTGCCCCGAAGGGGCGGATGAGGGGGCTTTTGAGGTGCTGCAATTACCTAACGGACAACGCTGAAAAAATAGATCATATTTACAAAATACCAAACAGGAGCAATTCATGCAGATCTCCCGCTATCTTAAAACATACCCCTGCCCTGACAAACCGGGACGTCTGCTGCTGGTCGCTACCCGGCGTTGCGCGGTGCTGGAATTATCCCAGGCCTTGTGGGACAGAGCCCGTACTGGTGGCGAGCTTTCTGACAAAGAGCGCGATACCCTGCTGCGCCTGGGGGTGCTGGTACCTGACCGTGACGCCGAACGCGAGGAGCTGCGGACGACTTTTGAGAGAATCAACCGCAAGAGCAAGACCTTTGCCGTGCTGGCAACCCTGACCCTGGAGTGCAATCTGGCATGCCCCTATTGCTTTGAAGACCCATTTCGCGGGCACTTTAAGATGGACGTTGCCACGGCTAACCTGTTGGTGCAGCGAATGACGGAGCGTATGGCTGCCGGGCTGGATGTTGCCATGGATTTCTACGGTGGCGAAGCGCTGATGGCGCTGCCGC
>JBAYZR010000197.1:0-6737 GCA_041672425.1 Pedobacter sp.
ACAGGCGGTTTTTTTGTTTTATTGTAGGATCAATGTATTGATGTAATATTTTAAACCTGTCAGTGTTATTTGTTTTTAAGAGAGTTTGAGGGCGTTACAATATGGGATGCGGCCTTGTGTCTGTTCAGCATGAGACCAAGCAATTTCTCTTGCGGAAGAAGGCTGATTGCTCTCTTTATCTCCTTTGTCGAAGCATTGCCTTCCTGAACAACTACCAGTATGTTGTCTACTAAAGGAGCAAAGACCATGGTATCAGCGCCGGCGAAACATGATTGCATATCAAAGATTACAAATCTGTTTGGATAGCGCAATTTCATATCCGAAACCAAATCCTTCATTCGTGGTGAGCCAAGTAACTCACTGCTATCCCTGATGGTTCTGCCACCTGAAATAAGGGTGATTTTCTCGATTCCAGGCCAGGTGAAGAGGTCTGTTATGGGGCAGTCATCCAGCAAGTAGTTGATTAACCCCATGTCGCTGGGATATCCCAATTTTTTATGAATATCTTGTTGCTGCAGGTCACAGTCAACAAGCAGAACAGTCTGCTGGAACTCTTTTGCCATTATAAAAGCGAGGTTGATAGCTGTAGTCGTCTTTCCCTCGCCTGGAAGCACACTGGTCACCATAAGAGTATTACCGCCAGATTGCGTCATCCGTTGCAGAATCTGGGCTCGGAGTACTTTATAAGAATCTATTGTTGTCGACTCGCCATTGAAAGCAATGCAGCGATTTGCGTGCAGGACTTCAGGGTCTAGTACGATTGACCGCGACATTGAATAATTGGGCGAATGCCATCCCAATTTTGCCCGATCAAACACCTCTTCATTGGAAGCATCCTCTTTCGATTCCATAGTCTCGCATAATATCGTCTGGTTAGTTGCTTCGACCGTACAGGTTTCCGCCTCAAAATCGCTGTTATTTAATGACAACGGTTGATCCATTACATACGCCTTGGATGATACCTCCTCAGACTCTTTAACTTCACCTGACTTCGGATAGGCGATTACTTTCTTTGTGTAATCTTCGGCCCCCGACTCTCTACTCTCTATTGTTGTTTTTGCTTTAATTTTTATCGCCATGTAGTGTTCTCCCAAATCTTTTTACTGAGTGAATCGCCGACCTGCCTCAAGAAGTATACATAACCAGTTTCCGTATAAATTTGGCCCAGAAAACATTGAGATCCATTATCAGAAAATGAAACATAGCCAACAATGAGGCCATGGAGATGAATGCAGAAGCGAGTACCCTTTGTCGGCGCTTGCGAAATTTGGCACGGTCCAGGTCCGTTACGATCTCCGGAACGGCGCCGAGCACCGATATCCGGGTTGACCGGACAAGCTCATCAATACTATATACTGAACAATCACTATGTTCCTTGATTGCTGCCACACCACATCCAGCTCCAATCCCTAACACGAATCCGATCAAAATTATTGCCGGGATGTTGGGACTAAAAGGTTTTTCCGGCAAACGAGCGGCATCGATCAGGGTGAAACGCTCTCCCAACTGTCCTTTCTCAAGTCCGTTTGCAACCCGGGCTTCCATGAATTTCTTCGAAAGGTCGTCATACTTCAACTGCAGACTGTTCCTTTCTGAAATCATTGCCTTGTATCCTTCTTCAACGTGAGGACTTGCTTCAATTCGCTTGCGTAATCCTTCACGTTTCAAGGTATGTTCCTCGAGTTGACGTTTGACAGACGCGATATCGGCCCTAGTCGAGGCAAGCTGTGACTGGAAATTGATGTAGGAAGGGTTGTCGGGCTTCCCTTCAGCTGTTTCGCGATTGGTTCCGCGCAGTTGTTTTGTCAACTCTGATATCTCGGCCTTGGCTTTTATGACATCTGGGTGTTTATCGGATAGGCGGCTTTTTAAGTCAATGAGTCGAACTCTTACCTCGTTCAGACGCGTTTTATCCTGATTGGCTGAATCGGTTGGAATAGAATTAAGTTCGGATTGAAGATACCCTTCCTTTTCCCGCAAAGAACGAAGTTGCTCGTTTGACTGCCTGACATCTCTGTCAAGATTGTCCAGCATCTGCAGGTTGAGTTGATAGAGTTCCGGCAGTGTATTCAGATTCCGTTGTTTGTAAGCTGCTATCTGCGAATCGATTTTAGCCAGCTCGGTCTGAACGCTATTCATCTCGTCTTCCATGAAACGAGCCGTACCGGTTGACTGCTTCTGTCGAACCTGCAGGTTTTCCGCCAGATAGAGGGAGGCCAATTCGCTGGCAATCTGCTGAACAACAGCCGGGTTCTTGCCGTCATACGAAACCGAAAAGGCAATAGTTGCCTGCGCTGCTTGTCCTGTGCGCGGATCTTTTACATCGGCATTGATGGTATTAAACTTAATGTCCTTGCGCATTTTAGCAACGACTTCTTCAACCGGTTTTTTATTCCTTATATCCGCATAGAGATTGAACCGGTTTATCATTTCAAGCAGCCGCGTAGTTCCAATAATCTTCTGATTGATCGATTGCAACCGCTGGTCGGCGTAGCTGGTCACATTTGTTGAAACATACTCTCTTGGAATTTCTTGATCTTCGATCAATATGGTTGAAGAAGAGCGATATTGGGATGGAATCAGAAATGCGATTATCGTTGCAAGGGAGAAAACAACCAGAAATGGTATCATTATGTACCATCTTCTCCTGCTGACGATGGTTAACATGTCATTAACACTCAAATTATTTTGATCCACGAAAACCTCACTAGGGAACTGTAAAAAAATAACATGGCCATCTTGCATCTCATCTTCAGGCCATCTTTGACCGAACTTCAATCACCAAATCCTCAACGTAGCTCTGCTACGTCTGCGGTTTGCCTCAATCAGTTCAGCCAAATCTGACCCGAATCTGAGCGCAATATAACCAAGTCATTTATTTACAGCTCCTAAATATTGATGTTCTACAGGGTAACAGGATATTTTGCGACAACCCTTAGCATCACGCTGTTTTGGGAAATCTGCGATTCACTAAGATCGTACGTTACGGTGTAATAGGCGTATTGGATCCCTATATCAAAGTATTTCGATATCTTATTCACGATATCGGTCTTGAGGTTGATCACCCTGTTATTATCGGAGCCCCGTGTAGAATACTGCCCACTGACCTCCCGGTTGATGTTGTAGGATGCCGCGATCTGAGCGGTCGTCTTGTCACTTAAGCTCCGCCCCAGCGTCAGTCCGAAAGATGTTGTTTCCACTGCGCCGACTTGTCCGGATGCAGCAGAATAATTATGGGCAAAGGAGAGGGCGCCAAAACCTTTTTCACCAGTGTAGTTGAGCAGTGCTGAACCGATTGCTCCCCACGAATCATTGCTCTCTACTAATCCCGACATGGATTTAAAATGAACTAAATGTCCACCTGCGGAGAGGTTTACGCTGATCTTTTCGTTAATGTTCCTGTTTGCCCCGATACTAATGGTGTAATTGTCCGAAGTTGAATCGCGATAGACTGCCCGGCTGAAATTGCTACTCAGCTTTCCCTTCAGTAGAGGCATTACCGAACCCAAATCTTTTGAAATTATCATATTCAGATTATGAACATGATTTGCCAGAGAAGCCGGATTATCATACTCGTCTTGAACGAACGAGTACGCCAGAGATGCCGATGTAGTTTCGTTGATGAGCCTTCCCAGGCTGGCTGAATATTGATAGTGATCAGTGCCTGACTTTGCCGCAAGCCCGGTACTCTCGCTGATACTGTCGGGACGGGTGTTACGCACGTGTATAGCGCTCAAGCCCAGATCATCTTGCAAGGAAAGTTTTTTGGCCACCTGTGCGTTATACTGATAATCCAGCGTATCAATGTCTTTGGTACGAGCATATTCACGCCAGCTTAATCCAGTAAGAAGTTCGATGTTCAGGCGTTCCGAAGCGTGGGAGAATGCCAGACCTGGTGTGAGAGTGGTAATCCAATCACTCCCCCTGTTGTCTGTGGTCAAAAAGACATTATCATTGTACTCCTCTTTAAGCTCACAAGAGGGGATAAGCTTTATGTCGGCTCCAAACGCAGTCTTGACGCTTGTGAACGGAACCAACAAGCTGCCAGCAAGCAGTGCATTAAGGATAAGCAAGCTGATCCTGCCTCGATTACGGTTGATCAATAGAAACATGAAAATGATCCTCGCTTACGGAACGACGATCACATCTCCCCGTTTGAGCAGGAGGTTATCATCAAGATTATTGCCGGAAACAACCTGGGAATATCTGAAGGAATAAACCAGTGTCTTGTCGCTATCCTGACGGAATATTTTGATGTCATCTTTTTCTGCAAAAATATTGAGTCCTCCCGCCATGGCCAGTGCCTGTAATACTGTAGTATTTGCAACAAGCATCTGGCGTCCGGGATTGTTGACCTTGCCGATGATATAGATAAACAGACTATTTGATTGCTTGACCTCGACAGTAATATCTGCGTCAACAATATAACTGGAGAGTTTTTCAACAAACTCCTTTTTCAGCTGGGCGACTGTTTTGCCGCCGACCATTATCTCTCCTAACAGGGGATATTGAATTTTACCGTCAGGGAGGACGACAACCGATTTTGTTAATGAATCATCGCGCCAGACCGAAATGCCAAGAACGTCTCCCGGCCCGATGATATAATCCTGCCCAAGATGCTGTGGTGCGTTATTTACCTCCAGAGGAGGAATTGATGGCCTTTCGTCATGCAGTCCGAACATGGCCAGAAATCCCTGCCATGTAGATGATGAGTGGGAAGCGGAGGTTTTCCGCGTGTTCTCCGGAAACTCGGCAGCCGCCGGTAGATCCTTCTCTGCCTTCTGTTCAACCTGTCTAACCTGCTCAGCCTTCTCTGTCGGCATCTTCTCTTCGTCAGTCTTTCCGGCAGCAATGCGGTCCTTCTCGGCCTTTTCGACAGCAAGTCTAACCTGTTCGGCCTTCTCTGCCGATATCCTCTCCTTGGCAGCCTTATCGGCTGCAATACTGTCCTTCTCGACTTTCTCGTTAGCCGGCATATCAGCAGCATTTTCATCTATTGCCACCGGTTCCGGAAATATAGCAGGCACAGACCCTCCTTCATCGAGTCCTATGAAGCCTAAAAATTGCTTCCAGGCAGATGGCGATTGGTCATTGCCACCTGAAGCAACACCGCAATTAACAGCCTGAGCCTGCTGTTCTGTTTCTGAAAAATCTTCTACCTGATCTGCTGAAGAATAGATGGGAAACGCCATAACTATAAAAAGAATAATTACTGTTAATGAAATATGCGATTTCAAAATTGTTTTGGACATAATGTTCCTATTCGCGTGAATGAATTCTCGAAAGTTAAAATTTATTCAGAATACTATAGCATTCGAGTGTTACAATTGTATGTCGGTTGCGTGAATGTTTTATGAAAAAATAGCGGCGTAATCGAACTGTTTATCATTACACCATCTACAACAGTCAGAGTGTCTTTATGATCTTTGCCGCTTCTTCTCTGCCGGTAAACTGCTCTCCGGACACTAACGATTTTTTTAGTGATACTTTTGCCTCTGAAAGCTTGCCTGTTTTGTATTGCACCATCCCGAGATGATAATTTATTATCGGGGAACCTGGAGCCACAGCCTGAATTTTAGATATCAGTTCAAGTGCTCTCTTGAAATCGCCCTTCATGTAATATACCCACCCCAAGGTATCCGATACCGTCAACTCCTCTGGATTGAGCGATTGTGCCTTCTGAGCCATTAAAAGTGCTCGGTCAAGATCCTTGACAGAACGATTTTTCTCGCAGAGCAGATATGCCAGGTCATTGCATACCCTCCATGACTTAGGATTACGCTTGTATGCCTGTTCCAGCTCGTTCAGCGCCTTGTCTGTAAGTCCCTGTTTGAGATAAAGCTCGCTGAATTTAACGTAGCCGATTGGAAGTTCCGGTACCTTGCGTTTCAATTCAGCATATTGAGACTCAGCCCGCTTCAAGTCGCCGGACCTGACGAACAGATCCCCTAAATCGCTTTTAATTTCCAGATCAGCCGGGTTCTTTTCAAGAACCCTGTTCAAGGTCTCTTCCGCCTGTTTGAAATCCTTCTGCATTGCCAGCACGCGGGCCATGCCCCGCAGCAATTCTCGAGAATCGGGGTCTGCCTTGACAGCGTTCTTCATAACATCCAGCGCCAGATTGGCTTCCTTGTTCATTAGGTGCGCATCTGCCAGCCGTATCTGTGCTTGGGCGAACTTTGGATATTCATTGACCACGGAACGGAATTCCGCCACGGCTTTTGAGCCATCGCCCTTCAACAGGAAGATACTGCCTTTGGTAAAGTGAGCGTCGCTGTTTTTCGGGCTTTCCTTGATGACATCATCCGCGTATCTGGCGCTGGTTTCAAGATCGCGGCGGATCAAATAGATTTTTGCCAAAGTGGTTTTAATCTTGATCAGGTCTGCTTTTTCGAGATCCTTACCTTTGGCCATGGCTTCCTTCAATGTTTCTAAAGCCTGATCACCTTTGTTCATGTTTGCATAGAGTTCGCTGAGAGCAAATCGAAGCTTGAAGTTTTTGGCGATGGCTGCAATGCCGTCTTTAAGCTCCCGTTCGGCATCTTCCGGTTTGTTATTGGAGAGGTAGAACCCGACTATATGAAGGCGAACGTTCTGATCCTGAGGATATGCAGCAATCAATCCCTTCAATGTTTCCTGAGATTTCTGCTGCTGGCCAGCGGCCCAATAGAGTTGCGCCAAGGCGATACCATGACGTGGTTCATTCGGTTCAATGGCCATGATCTTCCTGATCGCTG
>JBAYZR010000198.1:0-6729 GCA_041672425.1 Pedobacter sp.
TTGAGAGCTGGTTTCAAGTGTTGCCACAACAATGTCAAAATCATGAACAATCCCGATATTCCAGGAATAAAAGGTCGTGTTTTTGCCACTGCTGAATTTCTGCCAATTATTTCCTATTGTAGCGTGGATGGATGACTTATCGGCATATTGATAGTTAAAGCCACCGTACACATTATGCGTATTATATTGTTCGACTAATGACTCACTAAGCGTAAAACTATATCCTGCAGAAAGGCTGAGCCTGGATGTCAACTCACGGCTAAAATCAGCAAAGGCACTATGTTCCTGTTTCTCAATACCCACACCCCAGTAACGTGTATCAGTATAGCGATAGCCTGTCTTGAGCGTACTCTTTTCACCCAGGCGCCAGAACAGATAGGGAGAGACAGTGGCTATGTTCTGGTCGGTCTGATTGAGAAAAGAACTTGATTGAGTGGCTGCGTCGCGGGCAACATCAGTAGAAACCCGCTGGTATGTGTCGCTGACATCAAGATATAAGAAATTTTCCACTACCGAGATATTTCCCTTCAACGATGCAAGGTGAGTGTACCCATTAGCGTTGCTTTTTCGTGCATAGTTTAGATAGTTGAAGGTATATGTCGCATCCCAATTCCAGTAGGGCCCCATGTAGATAGAGGTGAAACCGGGCGATATGTGGGTAATATACTCTGTACGCTTATTGCCTGGGGTTTCACGTATGTTATCAGTAACCTCTTCGCTGAGCGCAATGGAGGGTTTTATGTTTAAATCAGCGCCCTGTGACCGTGCAGAAACAAGCAACAACGCGCACATCGCAGCAGCGCAGAATGACAATCTGATAATGTTGGCTTGAGAAATTAATAATGCTTGTTCACCAGGAAATTTATAGTTTGAACGCATTATCCGAAGATCCTCCGTATCAGCCCCTGTTTTGGCACATTTTCATTTTCAGGAATTTCCTGGTTCTCCGACAAGTGTTCAGGTGGCTCTACTATCTTTTTGTTTAATTTTGCTACAGCATCATTGGTCCTGTTGAGTTGAAGTGTGAAAGCATCCTGAATCTGCTCCAGGCGTTGATTGAGTTCTTTAAGCGGCGCCTGGGCAGCGACCAGGGTGTCCTTTTCATGATTTTCCAGGCGTTGATTCAGCTTATCAAAAAGGTCTTCAATCCGTTTTTCAGACCAGAACGAACCGGGCCTGGGAGCATCCGCAAGCATAATTGCCGTGTCACAATTTGTTAGCGGCTGTTCCTGTAGCCAGTAGTGATTATTGAAATCAAGGTCACCAACGATACCGCGGATCATCTCTTCGTTGACATCCTGGATCTCTTCCGCGAAAGCCGCTAATAGCAGAAAATCACAGATGATGTTTATCAACCTGGGTATGCCGCTACAGTATTTGAATATCAGATCAAGGGCTTGCGGGGCAAAGCGGAGGGCATCACGATTTCCGGCCACCTGTAGTCGGTGAAAGATATAATCTTCAACTTCCTGGCGGTTGAGCGGCAACAGATTGCATTGTATGCTGATACGTTGTCGCAGCTGGCGCAACTCCGGCCTGGCCAGCAGAGTCCACAATTCCGGCTGTCCCACCAGGATGATCTGGAGCAGTTTGGAGTCGGATGTTTCCAGATTTGACAACATCCTGATCTCTTCAAGCGTCTCGGGTGTCAGGTTCTGGGCTTCGTCAATAATCAGCAGCGGCTGGTTCCCCTTGCCGTACTGTTCTACCAGAAAATGGTTGAGATCCCGCAGCAGTTCTATCTTGTCCTTACCCTGTACCGGCAGGTCAAAATCGTCATTGATCATGGACAGTAACTGCTCTGAATTTACGTTGGTATTAAAAATCTTGGCGAGTACTACCCGTTCAAGATGTTTATTGATCAATTCCCTGATGATGGTTGTCTTGCCGGAGCCGACTTCGCCTGTCAGAAGTATAAAGCCGACCCGCTCGCGAATGCCGTAATCGAGGTAGGTTATAGCCTTTTTATGGGTTTTACTGAGAAACATGAATTCCGGATTCGGGATCAGATCGAACGGTTTGCATGTCAGTTTGAAGAATGAACGGTACATTGCTATGCTCCGAATGAAAACATCACGAGGCTGTTTGTCTTGTATAATATCTACTGTAATGGGAGCTTTCGGTGTTGCCTGCGGTCGATCCGTTGAGCACCACACCCAGAACCGGACACCCATTTAAAATTTCCTTGGCCTCAATAACGCTTCCCTGCGGAGTAAACCCTTCATGGATCACAAACACAATGCCATCTACTATGTGGGCCAAAGAGCGCGTCTCGGCAAAGGGCAGCAAAGGCGGAGTATCAATTATCACATAGCGGTCATTATAGCGGTTTTTGATCTCTGCCATCAAATCCTGCATCTTTTTAGAGGCAAACAACTCCAGCGGTTTTGGCACCTCCCGGCCAGCGGAAATCACCGAGAGCTTGCTGATATCGGTTTTGATTATAGCCTCGCTAATATCGATATCATCCTGTAGACAGTCAGACAAACCAATGGTCTGTTCGAACCCCAGATAGCTATGTATGGTGGGCCGACGCAGATCAGCGTCTATCAGCAGCACCGTCAAATCGTATTCCTGGGACATGGATATGGCAAGATTGGCTGCGGTCATGCTTTTGCCTTCCCCTGAAATTGCGCTTGTTACCATCAGAAGGTTACGAAACCTGTCTTCGTTTGTCAGCCGCACCAAACTGCTTTTCAGTTTGCGGTATTGTTCGGAAATAGCTGAACTCGGTTCTGTAATTGTTGGTAACATCCGATTATCAGGATTGATGGTAATTGTCCGGAAGGCGGTCTGTCTTATGAATGGCGCTGCTTCGCTATGCGGTTTCTCTGCTACAACGGCAGTTGGTGTACCGTTCCGCATTTGTGCAGCCTTTTCCAAAGCCTTTTCAATTCTGCTCATGTACTCACCTTGTATTAAATATTGATATTCTCAGCTGGACACCCTGCTGATGATCTTTGAGATCAACTCAATATCCATGACCTCCGCCGCAAGCACGGCAAGGATCATCGAAAAATAAGCACCGGCAGCAATGTATAATTTGCGGTCACGCTTGGCCTGTAGTACTAATTGCAATGGATCCAATATCTTGGGAATAACAGCTAGCACCGGAAATCCAAAATGCTTTGCCATGTCCACGGTCTTGACTGTATTATCCATCAGGTCCTTCAACAGAACAAGTCCCAGACCACCACCAATCCCGGCCAATATGCCCAGCAGAATGATCTTTACCCGATTCGGACTGACCGGTTTGAAAGGCATCACAGCCGGATCTACCACCCTGAAAACAGTGGATTTGTCCTGGACTTCCATCTGTTTGGAGACCTCGGACTGACCTTGGCGAGACAGCATGGACTCGTAGAGGCTTTTCTGTGAGTTCTTCTCACGCTCCAGGCTGTCCAGTTTCGCCTTTGCTGCCGGGATACTAATCAACAGGCCACGATTCCTGGCGATATTTTTGCTTAGATTTGTCTCGGCCTGTCGAAGCGCCCTGAGTTCAGAGGTCAGTTTTTCGGATTCGGAAGAATCGACCGGCTTGGGAATTCCATGGCCACTCTTGATCTGCTCATCCAAGGCCCGGATATCTTCTTTTACCCGCTGTATTTCCGGATAACTGTCGGTGTATTGCAACTGTAGTTCCTGTAGCCTCTTTTGTAGTGCCGGCATATTCGATTGGACTGAATTTACTTTGCCTAAGTTGGCAAGTACTGTTTCCAACTGGGTCTGCCGGATTCTCAGATCATCCAGCCGCTGCTGTGAATCATTAATATCCTTGAGCAATAGCGAGGGATCCATGGTAGAAATCGAGCCTGGTCCACTTTTAAAGGTATTGGCCGCTTCTTCTGATTTATCCAGTTTTTCCTTGAAAATGTTTAACTGTTCGGAAACAAATTTGGTGGCGCCGTAGGATTCTTCCCTTTTACTGGAGGTATTTTCATCTATGTAGCGTCGTACCAGCGCATTTACATAATCACGGGCAATCTTGGGATTTTTGTCCTGAAACGAGATTACAAAAAGTCCTTCACTGTTCTTGATCTTTATCTGTGTATTGTCTTTAATTTCATTTAGCAGTTTTTCCTGTTCCGCCTCATTCTTTTTTTTAAGATCCAACTCATCCAGCACTTTAGTTATCAGAATACGGCTATTGAGCGCATACAAAAGTACCTTGATCTTGTCTTCAGCGGAAGGGGTGAATGTCAGTCCCTTCAACAATTCCGAGATAACACTCTTCTCGATAAAAACTGTGCTACTCGCCTCGTATTTGTTTGGCAGCAGGTAACTTACCACCGTTATGACTGTCATGATTGCAAGTGCCGACACGATGCATAGCACTTTATTATTCCTGACCAGATTAAGGTATTTTTTGTAATCAAATTCACTGGATTCCATCTGTTTCTCCAAAATTATCATGTTACTGGTAATCTCTGTAAGTAATCAAAAAAGACTTTCCTTGACGATAATGTAATCACCAGGCTTTAGCTTGACATTCTGCTCCATATTCCCGTCCTTTATGATTTCTTTTGCCTTTATAGGTATTGAAACTTCGGTTCCAGCGTCCTTTCGGCGAATCTGGGTATCATTCTGGCTGGCGAATTTTGTAAACCCCCCTGACTCAAGAATTGCTTCCATTACCGTCATTCCCTCGCGGTATTCAATGGCCTTTGGCGCATTAACAGCGCCCAGGACATAGACGCTTTTATCCAGCAACAGCGGTATGAAAAGCGAATCTCCCGATTCAAGCTGAACATCACCCGCAATGTCGCCATTGATGAAAAGAGTATGAAAATTTTCCTTGATTTTCTTGCCCTTCCTGAGCAGATAGGCCTTCTTGAGATCTGCTGATCTCACTTCTCCGATATTACATAGCAGCTGTAGGAGCGTTGATCGCTGGAGCAGATCGAACACTCCGGATTTTACCCCTCCGCCGAAAATATAGACCTTGCTGTTGGTTATTCCAGTCACCGCTATGGTAACAATCGGATTTTTCACCAGCGTTTTAAGCCGTACTGTTAATGAAGACTGTAGAGTTGTGGGGGTTTGTCCGCTGACTGCCACATCACCCAGGCCTGGCACGGTAATTTTACCGTCCGGGCGCACTCTGGCTGGAAACGACAACTCCTTTACCCCCCAGACAGCAATATCAAGCATGTCTCCTTCACCGATAACATAATCACCGGCTTGGGATGTAAACGGCAAAAACAGCAGAACAGCTGCAATCAACAGCATGGTTTTGGTCTTCATATATGTTGCTCCTGGTATCGTTAGCGCACACCGCGGCCAAACAATACAACCTTGATGGTTTCAAAAAAAATCAGCGTATCCAGAAAAGGGCGGATATTTTTTATATAATAGAGATCATAGCGTAATTTTTCTATTGCATCCTCAACCGATGCTCCATATGGATAGCGAACCTGAGCCCAACCGGTCAGACCCGGATGTATGAAATGCCTTTTCGAATAATATGGGATGATCTGTTTCAGCTTTTCCACAAATTCAGGTCGCTCCGGACGTGGTCCGACAAAGCTCATGTCACCCTTCAGTACGTTTATAAGCTGTGGAATCTCATCTATTCGGGTATTCCTTAGAAATCGCCCAAGATTGGTTACGCGCGGATCATTTTTTTCAGCCCACACCGCTCCTGAATGCTGTTCTGCATCCTGGCGCATCGATCTGAATTTATATAGCATGAACTGTTTTTCACTGATGCCAACACGCAGTTGCCTGAAAAAAACAGGCCCTTTCGAGTCCAGTTTAATGGCCAGCGCTATTATCGGAAAAAAAGGACTCGTAAGAAGCAAGCCCGTAACCGACAAGACAATATCGACTGTACGTTTGCAGAATTTGAAGAAAGTTGACCTGTGAAAACCGTCGGAAAAGATAAACCAACTGGGAGTAATCGATTCAAGCATCATCTTACCCTGTACACGTTCGTATACAGTAGGGGCATCCAGAATCTGTATGTTGTTCAATTTACACATCAGGACGGCACTGAGGGGGAAATAACCTCGTCTTTCTGAAAGCGCGACAACAATCATATCCGCACGCGCCTGAATAGCTGTTGTCAGCAAATCCTTGGAATCCCCTACGATGGAGTCAAGTGGAACAGCAACCGAACTTCTATTATCATGCGTCTCATCAATGCCACAGGCAGTGTACCCAGCCAGAACAAAGTTGCTTTTATTGGATGAAATTATTTCCCCCATCTGGGCAGCCAGATCACCGGTTCCAAGAACCAGAACACGTTGAGAAAAGCGCGGGTGATTATTTCCGATGAGATAGAGCGAATGCCAACTGAATTGCATCAGGGCAAAAATAAACAGCGAGAGCACCAGGATACCGCGCCCCAGAACGGCTTCCGGATCAATGTAAAATACAACCGAGAGCAGAAAAAATGAGGTTACAGTGCCAAAAAGAATATTAATCAGAACTTCTCTTTTTTTAGTGTTTCTCGCATATTCATAGACTTCCATCAAGTGTGCGGAGAACAATACTACTAAAATAAAAACACAGGTTGTATACGTAGTTTTAAATTCAGGCAGTATTTGGGTCGCCTCGGAATTTCCGAGCCTTATGACGACAGCCGCATAAAGGGCTGTGACCGCCAATACGGCATCGCCAACTATGAGCATCGCCAAACGAAAAGTCATTACCAGCCCTTCTACCTTTTCAGTTCCGCCGCAAGCTGTCTGGCTGCGCCGGAATCAGGAAATTCACCCAATGAAAGAG
>JBAYZR010000199.1:0-6723 GCA_041672425.1 Pedobacter sp.
GCGGCTCAAGCAGGCCCGCCTCGCCCAGCTTGAACAGCTGCCCAATTTCAGTTTCGTAAAGATGGGACTTGAAGAGCGGGAAGCGCTGCATCAGCTCTTTGACTCCGGGAAATTCGATACGGTCGTCAATCTGGCGGCCCAGGCCGGGGTACGCTATTCGCTGACAAATCCCTACGCCTACATTGACAGCAACATCAGCGGCTTCATCAACATCCTTGAGGGGTGTCGCCATTATGGCGTCAAGCATCTGGTCTACGCCTCATCCAGTTCGGTATACGGCGCCAATACCACCATGCCGTTTTCAGTTCATCACAATGTGGATCACCCGGTGTCTTTGTATGCCGCCACTAAAAAAGCCAACGAACTGATGGCCCATACCTATTCCAGCCTTTACGGAATCCCGACCACCGGACTGCGCTTCTTTACCGTTTACGGGCCATGGGGCCGCCCGGACATGGCCCTGTTCCTGTTCACAAAAGCTATTCTGGAAGGTCACGCCATTGATGTATTTAACAACGGCAGGATGCGGCGTGATTTTACCTTTGTGGACGACATTGTCGAAGGTGTGGTGCGGGTTATCGGCAGCATCCCGCAATCCGACTCAAGCTGGAGCGGTGCAGAGCCGGATCCCGGGACCAGTTTTGCCCCATATAAAATCTACAACATCGGAAATAATAAACCAGTGGAGCTGATGCGTTTCATTGAAGTGCTGGAACAGCGCCTCGGCATACAGGCCGTAAAGAACCTTCTGCCCCTACAGGCCGGGGATGTGCCTGCCACATATGCCGATGTGGATGACCTGATGAAAGATGTCGGCTTCCGTCCGGCCACTTCCATTGAAGAGGGCATCCGCAGATTCGTGGAGTGGTATCGGGAATATTATAACTGCTGAATTGGGCTCCAGAATTTCAACTTTTATGACATCTTTGTCAATAAACAAAGCAAATCAAATAGATGGCGGTAACAAAACAACATCTGTCAAATCTGGTGAATGATTGTATGCGCTGAAAGGAGAAGCAAGATGACGCCCGATATCGATAAAATTAAACAGTTGGTAGCTCAGGGCGAAGGAATTTCAGTGGAATTCAAATCTTCCGATGCTCGCCCGGATTCTCTTGCGCGTGAGATGGTAGCATTTTCTAATACCTATGGAGGCATGCTATTGCTTGGAGTTGAGGACGATGGAACCATAAGCGGAATAGGTCCGCATCATCTTGAGGAAAGAATTGCGAACATCTGTCGTCATAATGTCGCACCGGCTATTGCTCCACTGATTTCTCTAATAACGATAAATGATCTTAATATTTGCGTCATACAGATTTCGAAGGGAGCCCACAAACCATATCAAACACAGGATGGAAAGTTTTGGATCAGAGTCGGCTCCACGAACAGACAAGCGACAAAGGAAGAGTTAAGCAGGCTATTCCAGGCCGCCGGTCTGGTTCATTTTGATATTGCACCGGTTGAAGGGACGGATGAACGTGATCTTGATGCGGAAAAACTGCATAATTATTGGCACATCTGTTACGACATCAACTTTCTGAAGATGAATCGTGATGAGCAAAATAATCTCCTGCGCAATGCCGACATACTTGTATCATACGAAGACACGCTTGTAGCCGGTGTTGGAGGTTTGCTGCTGTTTGGACGCCAGCCCCAGCGCCGTCTGCCACAGAGTTCCATTGTATTTGCCGTGTTCAGGGGAACTGAAATCACCGATGAATTGATAGATAAAAAAGAGGTGACCGGCACATTGCCTGAACTTATAGAAAATACTGCGGCGCTGGTGAGGTTGTTCCTTCCCCGCCCCTCGGAGATAAGCGGCCTCAAGCGCCAGGACCAGGAGACCATCCCGGTCAAGATCATCAGGGAAGCGCTGGTTAATGCCGTTTGTCATCGGGATTATTCCATGTCAACCCGCAAAACAACAGTATACATGTTTGAAGATCGGCTGGAAATCACCTCGCCGGGTGTTATTGCCAACTCTTTGACACTGGAAAAGATAAAGTATGGCAATTCTGCCCCACGAAATATGTTTCTTTTAAAATATCTCGATAATCTGCGTTACAGCGATGGTTTGGAGCGAGGGATACCAATGATGTTAAAAGCAATGGGTGAGAGAATGATACTTGAGGAAATCGGCGACCTTTTTCGAATTACCTTGCGGTATTTTTAGTAATAACAGGTTTGGAATAAACTGATATCCCAAATTTTGCGCACGAATTCGGGGCGGATTTGCCGTTAAGGATTGACATAAAATTCATGGCTGAAAATCTGAATATCATCGAGCCTACGCTTACCAGCGAGGCTGGACATTGTTACAGTTTCATTTCAAGTTTGGCGCATGCTGCCAACAGCACGCAACTGACGCTATGGTGTGATCGTTCAGCAGACATAACACTCGCTGCAAACGTACAGACAAAGAGATATTTCCTGCGTAAAATCAGGAGATTGCAATCGTTATGGCTTTACAGGAAACTTCTGGGCACACCTGAGCGCATCTTCATCTCTACCGCCAGCAGAACCGACCTCATTCTGCTTGATATTGCGTCATCCGGCAGAATTGCCGCCAACAAAGTATATGTGTATATTCACTGGTTCAAACCATCTCAAAGAAAACTGATACAACTTGCAAAACTGGCGCGACGCCAACCTGAAATTGTAATTTTTACTCCGACGGATTCTGTAGGCAAAGAATTTGAATGTGCGGGATTTAAGCATGTTCGGCTTGTTCCTTATCCGATAACACCGCTCAATAACAATATCAGCGAATCTGGCTCGCATGCTTTCAAGTATCTGCTCTTTGCAGGAGCAGCACGGCAGGATAAAGGCTTTTCAGCCGTTGTTGATCTTGTACAGTTGCTGGAAAGCAAGGGGACAGCCATACCCGTCACCTTACAAACCTCGGCGGAGCATTATGAAAAATATGACGAAGTCACAAGGAGTGACATCGGGCGGCTTGAAAGGTGTGACTACCTCCATGTCAAGCGTGTCTCCGAAACCCTGCCGCAAGACAGTTATCTGGATCTGTTTGCAGGCGCGATTTGCCTGCAACTCTATTCGCAAAAGGATTTTGCCGACCGTATCAGTGGCGTGACACTGGATGCCCTCAGCATGGGCAGCCCGGTTGTAACCCTGTCCGGTACCTGGATCGCCCGAGTCGTATCAGAGTTCGATGCCGGTCTGGTGCTGGAATCGTCTGCGCCAGACCGGGTACTAGACGCAGTTACACGGATCATGTCGCACTATGAGCAGTATCGCAGCCGCGCCCTTGAGGCAGGTCGCGAACTACAGAAGCGCAACAGTGCCGAATTCCTGTTCCGGGAGTTGATGGCATGAGCCCTGCCAAGCAAGATACCGCGCCGACTCGCCTTCCCCTCTCGGTGGTCATCATCGCCAAAAACGAGGCGGAGAGGATCGAGGAGTGCCTGGCCAGCATCACCTGGGCCGACGAGATCGTTGTGGTCGACTCCGGCAGTACGGATGCCACCTGCGACATCGCCCGCCGCTACACTGACAGGGTGCATTTCATCCCCTGGCAAGGTTTCGGGCCGCAAAAACAAGCGACCGTGGACCTGGCCAGCCACGAATGGATACTGAACGTGGACTGCGACGAACGGGTGACCTTGGAACTGGCAGCAGAAATCAGGCAGATTCTCTCATTGCCCCCCCCTCAAGGCGCCTATTCCATACCACGCAGGACCTTTCTGGGCCGCAAGGAGATCAAACAGTGCGGCTGGTATCCAGACCGGACGATCAGGCTTTTCGACCGTACCAAGTCGCGATATTCAGACAGCCTGGTCCATGAACGGGTGATCACGGATGGCGCCATAGGCGCCTGTAGCGAACATCTGCTGCACTACTCTTTCACCGGACTGTCTCAGCTATTAGCCAAACTGAATAACTACAGCGACCTTTCGGCGCGTCAGATGTTCGATCAAGGGAGACGCTGTTCGTTGTTCGACCTGACCGTCAGACCACTGTTCGCCTTCTTCAAAACTTATCTGCTCAAAACCGGCATATTCGATGGAGTGGAAGGATTGGTAATATCCGTCACTACCGCCATGCTGACTTTTGCCAAATACACCAAGCTGCGAGAACTTAACAACCAAGATTCCGATAACCAACCATGATTCCGTTGCCGAAAAAAATTTTGATTATCAATATCCGCCTCATCGGTGACGTAATCCTGACCACACCGCTGATCGGGCTGTTGAAGGACGCCTATCCCCAAGCCTCCATCGATCTGCTGGTCAACCGTGGCACGGGAGAATTTCTGGAAAAGGATCCGCGGGTCAGGGACGTGCTCTATTCCGATGGAGATCTGTCGGGCAACAACCGCACAAAAACCACTTATCTAGGCAGTATATTCCGCCGATACGATCTGGCGATCAACATGAACGCCTCAGACCGTGGAAACATAGCCGCTCTGGTCGCCAGTCGGCGCTGGCGCATCGGAATCTACTACGGCAACCAGTTTTGGAAGGACGTTTGGAAACGTCTCTTCTTCAGCCATCCTATCCCGTACCCCTTTCCAATCCATTATGCCCGCCTCTGTCAGGTGGTCGCTGAAAAGCTGGGATTGACGGTCACACGCCTGGAAGCAAAGGTCTTCTGGGACATACAGGACGAGGCCATAGTCGACTCGCTCCTCTCGACACTGGCTGTGAACGGAGACTATTTCGTCATTCATCCCTTTGCCCGCTGGCGCTATAAATACTGGACACCGGAGAAGTTCGCCGCCGTGAGCGATACCATTGCCGAGCGCTACGGCCTGCAACCGGTATGGACCTCGTCTCCGGCATCCGAAGAGCAGCAGGCGCTGGCGGCTGCCGCCAACCTGTGCCATATCCGTCCGGCGCTGATTCCAGGCGAGCTGAATCTCAACCAGATGACCTGCCTCCTCTCACGAAGTACACTCTACGTAGGTCTGGATACGGCGATCAGCCATCTAGCAGCGACAACCGGCATACCAATGGTGGCACTCTATGGCCCGACCCATACCGACTGGTGGTCCCCCTGGAACAACGACGGCCCGGTTGCCCAACAATGTCCTCTTTTGAGTGGTAAACAGCGCACCGGTACTATTATCGTCATCCAGAAGGACATGCCCTGTGTGCCCTGCGGCATGGCCGGTTGCAACGGTAACGGGATTGAGCCCCCCTGCATGCTTGAAATTGGTGTGCCGGAAGTCCTGGATGCCGTTGCCGAGCTTATGGCGGATCGTGGTGACAAACGTGGATAACGGCATGACAGGCGCCCGCTGGTTGATCATCTCGTATTTTTCGCGCATCGACGGCATGGCCTGCGCCCAGCACATCGATGACCGGATCGAGCATATTCGTGCCAAAGGGATCGAGCCGCTCATGCTGACCAGCGTCTGCGGCGAGCGCTGGCAAGGTCTTGTTCACGAGCGGGTTCTCTCAGCAGCCCCCTCCGGCCTCCGCTTTGAACTGCGGCGCCTGAAGAAGAGAGGCGGCATGACCAGGCTCTGGGCTGGACTGCTCAACCTGCTGATCCTGCCTCTGTATCTGCTGGAAAAGCTGGTCATCGATCTGGATAGCCAATGGTCATGGTTTCCGTTTGCTATCTGGCAGGGACGCCGCATGTGCAGCCGCTACAAACCGCAGCTGATCTATTCCACTGGAGGGCCGACCAGCGCCCACCTGGCGGCTGCCATGATTGCCTCCCGGCACAACATTCCATGGATTGCAGAATTTCAGGACCCGCTGGCGCATGACGACTGGCTGCGCAGCAAACGGGCTCTGAAGGTCTTTACCTGGCTCGAACGGCTGATCTGTAGCCGTGCCGATGCAGTCATCTTTCTCACGGATCAGGCACGCAGGAATGCCGAGCGCAGAACCGGCCTGTCCAAGCGCGGTTGTACCGTGTATCCCGGCGCAGACCCGACCGCCATGCCCGATGTTGTCTATAAAAACGAAAACGAATGCATCTTTGCCCACTTCGGCTCGCTGGGGGGGTCACGGAACCTCAAGGTATTCCTGGAGGGGCTACGGCTTCTGCTCACAGATCGGCCCGATCTGGCCACTACATTGCGTCTAGATCTCTACGGCAGCTGCGACCCGCTCTCACGGCGCCTGATCGACGAATTTCCGCTACCGGGCGTGATCCGTACCTTTGGTCGCATCCCGCGCCGGGAATCGCTCCTGGCCATGAAGCGCTGCGGAGTCCTGCTGCTCATCCAGAACACAGAGGCATTCTCAGCCGAGACCATCCCGTCCAAGACCTATGAATATCTGCATATCGGACGACCGATCCTAGGGCTGGTGCATCATAATCCAGAGCTTAGGGAGATGCTGTCCACGCTTGGCCATACGGCGGTAGCAGCCGATTCGCCCGAAGCGGTGAAACAGGCCATCGTCGGCTGCTACGAAAATTGGAAGAGCGACGGGAGTCAGCACCAACCGATGGAATCCCCCTATACGGTTGTAGCGGCAGTTGCCGACATCGTGTCCATAGCGGCAACTGCCGGGCAGCAACATACAGGTGGTCAACATGGCTGAATGTAGCATAATCATCGTTACCTATAACGGCTTGCTGGAACATACCGTCCCCTGTCTGGAGAGTATCTTCCGTTGCACTGGCGCCGAGGATTACGAAGTCATCGCGGTGGACAATAACTCCTCGGACGGCACACCAGCCTATCTGATGGAACTGACCACCCGCGAACCTCGTCTGAAATGTGTCCTCAACGCCACCAAC
>JBAYZR010000200.1:0-6714 GCA_041672425.1 Pedobacter sp.
AGTGTGGTGACAACGAAAGAAGGAATACGTGACTGACCGGCTGGTATGAAAGCAGTTATTTCAAACGGAGGGTACTGCGGGGGAAAATAGGTTTTTTACTGCCGCGATAGCGGCTTACTTGAACAAGTATCGGATATGCAAGGATGTCCGGGAGATGGTTACCTTCGCCCAGCAGAACGTCATCATGGACCCACCCTTCACCAAACTGGATATTCTTATCTGTCGAAACCTGCTGATTTACCTGACTACAGACCTTCAGAAAAAACTCTTGCCGCTGTTCCACTACAGCCTAAAGCCGGGAGGCCTACTCTTTCTTGGCAGCGCAGAGACTATCGGTTCCCAGGTTGAGCTGTTTACCGCCACTGATTCAAAATCAAAGTTCTTCTGGCGTAACAAAACTATTTTCCGGGATTTAACTTTGGCGTTCCCCACTTCATTTGTTTCTCATTCTCACGCTTCACCGCTAGAAGAGTATCTTATGCCCAAGACGGTCGACAATCTCCAGCTTCTGGCTGACCACCTGATCCTGCAACACTTCTCGGCGCCGACAGTCCTGGTCAACGATCAGGGTGACATCGTCTACGTCAGCGGGAAAACAGGTAAATACCTGGAACCGGCAGCTGGCAAAGCCAATCTGAATATTTTTGCCATGGCCCGTGAAGGGCTGCAATACAAGTTGGGTAGTGCTTTCAGTCAGGTCGTACGAGAGGGTGAACCACTAACCGTCCGTGGTGAACTGGTTGGTGGAGACAGCCTGCTGCCCGTGGATGTGACGTTGATGAAGATCGAAATGCCGGAAGCATTGCGGGGGATGGTGATGATAGCCTTCAAGGATGTGATACTACCCCAAAAAACAAAACGAAGACGGGCAGGAATGCTTCCCGGCAGCAAACAGGTAGAAGAGCTTGAGCAGGAACTCCTGAAGACCAGTGAAGAGCTGCGCACTACCCGAGAGGAGATGCAGACTACCCACGAAGAGCTGAAATCAACCAATGAGGAACTCCAGTCCACCAACGAGGAACTACAGTCCACCAACGAAGAGCTGACCACCTCAAAGGAAGAGATGCAGTCCATGAATGAGGAACTACAGAGCGTCAACGCCGAGCAATCAACCAGGCTGGATGACTTCATGCAGGTCAATAACGATATGGAGAATCTGCTGAACAGCACTGAGATAGTAACCATCTTCCTGGATAACCATCTACAGGTGCGACGCTTCACCACCGGAGCCAACAGGCTGTTCAAGCTGATACCCGGCGATGTGGGCAGGCCGCTGACTGATATAGTCTCAAATCTCAACTATCCGCAACTGTATGACCATGTACAGGACGTACTCAGAAAATTGATTTCTGTCGAAAATCAGGTGTCAACGCTGGATGGTCGCTGGGTACTGCTGCGGATCATGCCGTACCGCACCATGGACAAAATGATTGATGGCGTGGTGATTACCTGTAACGACATCACCGCTTCCAAGAAGGTCGAGGATGAACTGCGGGAAGAGATAGCAAGACTCAAGGCGTAGCCTGACGGAGAAGCAACATATGGCAGATGACATAATAAACACTGGCTGCAAGCGCTGGTGAACTGCGCAAGCTGGCAGAGGAGAAGGTTGACAACCCTAGGAAGCAGTAAAGTTCAGGGGTTGCATGGACCTGGCGCAGGGTTTCTTATAAAGGGTAAAGCTGCATTTATAACCTCTGGGCCGGATTTCGATCTACTGAAGTCAAAGTTCGATTGGCTACGTGCCACGTTGGCTGTTACGCCAGACTCAGTAACTCAAACTTGGTAGATTAAATTTACAGTGTTCCAGTACCATATAACGATTTAAGAGTTTATGCGGTGTTTAGTGTTAGCGGAACCACCGCATAAACTCTTAAATCGTTATCGGACTGTAAAAAAAGCCCCTGATTTCTCAGGGGCTTTTGGAGTACATCGGACTACGTTGGGTTTTTAAATGGCGGAGAGAGAGGGATTCGAACCCTCGGTACGCTATTAACGTACACACGCTTTCCAGGCGTGCTCCTTCAACCGCTCGGACATCTCTCCAAAAATTGAATAGTAAATATATTATATGGAAAGCGGTTTGTCCAGCTTTTCATAATTGTGCGTGGACTAAAAGCGCAAATCAGAGTAAATTACAGCATTATTTGATACATTGATGCCGTGGAGAATACCATGAAGATCGGGATCATCTCCGCCATGCCGGAAGAGGCCCAGGCCATCCTGAACCATGCTGAAAATCTGAAAAAATCGCAGCATGGCGAGCGGAGCGTTTTTTATTGCGGGATCGCTGGACACGAGATCACCCTGATCGAAGCAGGCATGGGAATGCTCAACGCCGGATGGGCTGCCACGGTTCTAGCGGCTCAGACGCCTGATCTGATTATCTCGGCCGGGTTCGGGGGGGGTGTGCTGCCTGGACTTAAGGTCGGAGACGTGGTCATGGCAGAGCAGGTGCTGCATTGGGCAGGTACCAGCTTTGAACGGGTCGAGGCAGGATTGTATGCGCCTGAAAATACGGCATTGCCCATCCGCGGCTGTTTTATAACCAGCGAGGGCATACTCAACAAACACGATCTGAAGGAACTGTTGCCGAGCAATGCCAACCGACCGGTGGTGGAGATGGAAGGCGCCGCCATAGCACGGGTGGCGGCTGAACACAACATCCCTTTTATGGGGATACGCGCCATCAGCGACCCGTGGAATGAGGAACTAAGCTTTTCCATCAACGAATTCTGCGATGATGAGATGCGCATCCGTCCGATCAAGGTGCTCACTACGATTCTGCAACGCCCACACATCATTCCCCAGCTGATTCGCCTGGCCTGGAACAGCCGTGTCGCCGCCAGGAGCCTTAGCGTTGCAACAAAACAGCTGTTTCTGCAATTGTAAGAAAAATTACCCTCTCAGAACTGCCTGCCGCTGTTCGCCGTCGGCGACCATGGATAATCCTTCACATGTTCGCCCAACTCTTCCCTTGAATAACGGTTCACCCGCCTCAGCGCCAGTATTATCACCATCATAATCGGCAGGGTGAACATCAGTATGCCGCAGAGCGCCATAAAGTACTCGCCAATCCAGAGCGTCACGCCCCAGTTGAACAACAATACCGACAGATATAACACCGGCCCCAACAGGGAACGGAAGGGTAGATTGAACACCCCTTTCGGCGCTTCGCCAAGGCGCCGGGCATCGATCAACTGGAAGGCGCCCACCAGAACAAGGCTCGCCAGGAGCCAACCCCCATAATTGGAGAGCGGCACACCAAAGTGGAGACCGCTCTTCCGGTAGCCGTAGATCTGCCCCAGAAACCAGCGCCGTCCCTGTAGCGCCACCGGATCTATGACAATATCCAGAAAGGTTTGCAGAAAGGCGCCCAGGATCAGGGCCGAGCAGGAACGCCGGATGCGGCGCGTCTCCAGTGTCACGAAATTCCAGCGCCAGGATTTGAGCGGCGAGAGGATGAACAGCGCAGTGCTATAGCTGCAATACGTCAGGAATACATAGGAGAGCGAATCAAAGAAAGGCACCCCCGCCACCCACAGTTCCTGGCTCCTGGTGATATCGATGTAGTAGTACCAGCCGTAAGGGAAGCCGGTGTTGATCGAAAGCCACTCCGAAGAAAAGGCAATCAAGTAACCAACAACCGTAAAGATCAGTGTTCTACGCCAGCCCACATGGGGCACGCAAGCCAGCAGGAATGCCGCAAAGAAGGCAAATACGTAAGGGCGCATGGCGAAGGTGCCGATCAGAATATCCATGGCAAAAACCTTTTATTTTTGGCTTACCTGTAGCGCCTGATCGATATCGGCTATGATGTCCCCGGCGTCCTCGATCCCAACCGAGAGGCGGATCAGGTCAGGCGTGACGCCGCTGGATTTCTGCTGCTCATCGCTGAGCTGGCGATGAGTGGTGCTGGCCGGGTGCAGCACGGAGCTACGAGCATCGCCCACATGCACCACCAGCGCCACCAGCCGGGTAGCCTCCATAAATTTACGTCCTGCCTCGGCGCCACCCTTGATACCGAAGGTCAGCACGCCGCTACACCCCTTGGGCAAGTACTTGAGCGCCCGGTCATGAGTCAGGTGGCTGGCAAGACCGGGATAACAGGTCCAGCTGACCATCGGATGGGTTTCCAGAAATTTTGCCACGGCCAGAGCGTTGTCGCTGTGGCGCTGCATGCGCAGAGGCAGGGTCTCCAGCCCCAGGTTGAACAGGAACGAGTTGAGCGGTGCGGGGGTAGTACCCAGATCACGCATCAGCTGGCTGCGGGCTTTGACGATGTATGCCAGCGGACCGAATCTCTTGACGTACTCCATGCCGTGGTAGCTGATGTCCGGCTCGACCAGTTCAGGAAAGCGCCCGCAGTTCCAGTCGAAGACGCCGCCGTCCACGATCACGCCGCCCAAGCTGGTGGCGTGACCGTCGATGTACTTGGTTGCGGAATGGATGATGATGTGGGCGCCATGCTCGAATGGGCGACACAGGTAGGGAGTTGCAAAGGTGTTGTCGATGAGCAATGGCGCCTGCATCGCGTTGGCGATGGCCGCAAACTTTTCAAAGTCGAGGATATTAAGGCCGGGATTGCCGATAGTTTCGGCAAAGAGGCAGCGCGTGGTGGGGCGAAAGGCCTTCTTGATCTCTTCAGCCGACGCCTCGGGATCCACGAAGGTCACCTCGATGCCCATCTTGGGCAGGGTCACGGCAAACAGGTTGTAGGTACCACCGTAAAGGGTGCTGGCCGAGACAACATGCTGGCCAGCCTGGCAAATGTTCATGATTGCCAGAGTCGTGGCGGCCTGACCGGATGAGGTCGCCATGGCGCCAACGCCCCCCTCCATCTGGGTGATTTTCTTTTCAAACCCATCGGTGGTCGGGTTGGCCAGGCGGGTATAAAAGAAACCGTCCGCCTCCAGGTCGAACAACTTGGTCACGTGATCGGCACTATCGTACTTGAAGGTGGTGCTCTGAATGATAGGCAGGATGCGCGGTTCGCCAGGCTTCGGCTCATAGCCCCCCTGAACGGCAATGGTTTCGATTTTCCAGTTTGGGTTCATGGTGACATTTCCTTTTTAGTTATTTTTTTCTTCTTTGAATGAGCATAAAAACATGGGAATCAATGAAGCACCAACAGGCTGCCGGATCAATGTTACAGCTAAAGCCGATAAAACTCCGCGGCATTATCATAAAACACAGCCCGAGCCGCCTCATCCCCCAGCGTGTCAGCTACAAGCAGAAAATCACTGTCACAATAGGGTCGTGGCGCACGGGTAGAAGGCAGGTCTGTGCCGAACATCAGGGCCTTTGGATTGGCAGCATAGAGTTGCTTGAGTGCGGTCGACACATCGAAATCCACCCTTCCGAAGCCGGTGGCCTTGACCCTGACACCCTGCTCAGCAAGTCTCAGTAACGTTCCGAAGCCTTCTCGCGCCAGTCCCAGGTGATCGATACTGACCGCCGGAAGAGCCGTCAGCGGCGCAAACCAACCATCCAGTTCCCGAGAATCCACATACAGCTCCACATGCCAGCCGACCAGCTCATACACCCGCCTTGCCATGGCATCCAGGTGACGCCCGTCCTCTGAACCGCCCCGTTTCAGGTTGAAGCGCACTGCGCGCACTCCGGCCTTGTCCAGCTCCAGAATCTCTTCGTCGGTAACCGTCACCGGCAGTTGGGTGACCCCGACAAAGCCTGATCCGAGTGTATTCAGGGCATCCAGCAGGTAGGTCTGGTCAAAAGCCTGGAAAGAGCCGGAAACAATGGCTCCGCCCCTTAGATCATAGGCGGAGACCTGAGACAGATAGTCACTACAGGTAAGATCGTCCGGCAGGTAACCATTGTTGGGGGTCAGCGGAAAATGGCGGTCGATTATGTGAAAATGACAGTCAAAGAGCGGGGAACGCTTGAGTCGCGCAGTAGCCACCATCAGAACAGAGTGCCGATCACGCTGCCTATGACCGATATGGGGCCGGTATCCTGCAACCCTTCCATGGCCTTTTCGGTCTTCTTGAGGGTTGAAAGCGCGTCGCGGTACAGCTTGTCGTCGTTGACCAGCTTGCCCACTGTACCTTGACCCTCGTTGATCTTGCGGGTGATCTCCTTCAGGTTGCTCACTGTTACCCTCAGCTCATCGTAAAGGGCAGGATCATTGACCAGCTTGCCGACCGTCCCCTCCCCCTTGTTGATGCGCTGGGCAATCTCGGAGAAGTTCTTCATGCTGTCATTCATGCCCTTGACAGCGGCAATACCCTGAGTGTAAAGCTCGTCCTCCATCAAGAGCTTGCCCATGGTACCCTCTCCCCGCTCCAACCTGGCGCTCACCTCGCGCAGGCTCCCGGTCAGGGCGTTCGCATTATTGTATAGGGCTTTGTCGTTCAGCAGCATTGCCAGAGATCCGTCACCGCGATCAATCTTGGCGGTGATACTGGCCAGGCCGGTCAGCGAATCCCTGACAGCGGCCCGGTTCTCGTCAAGTATGTTGGATATCTTGGTCATGACCTCGTTTTGGTTGCGATTCAGGTCGAGGATCAACTGTTTGGCATCTTTGGTCAGGCTGCCCACATTATCCATGATGGCATCGACGCCCGATGATTCGGTGCTTTTTATCGTACTGCCAGCGGGTAGATCCGGGCGGGCGGGCGAGCCAAAGGAGATCCCGAGAAACTGCCCTCCAAGCATACTCGCCATACGAATGCCAGCCACGGTATCCGCCTT
>JBAYZR010000201.1:0-6713 GCA_041672425.1 Pedobacter sp.
GTGGTGAGAATACCTTGTGTCCATCATGCTCTGCCCTGTTGATCCAACGCTATGGCTTTCAGATTGAATCCAACAGGATCATTAGCGGCGCTTGCCCCGACTGTGGCCTCTCGATAGCCGGCATCGACATGTAAAACCACCCAGCGGGCTGCGGAAACAGCAGCCAGAGGGATACGGGTGGTATTGCCGACTCTGGATCAGGGAATGGACTTGCTTCCCCTATCCCTCGTTACGTTGCCGGATGTACTGCAAGTACCCCGGCGCCCTTGATTTTTCCAGCTCGAAGAGCAGCCAGCGCTTCGTTCGCCTGTTCCAGGGGAAAAACCTCCACCTCGGTGCGGATCGGCACGCGGGGAGCAAGATCCAGGAACTCCTCAGCATCCCTGCGGGTGAGATTGGCCACCGAGCGGAGCACGCGCTCTCCCCATAGCAGGTCGTAGGAGAAGGACGGGATCCCGCTCATGTAGATGCCACCGCAAACCACTGTTCCCCCTTTGCCAACAGCTCGTAGCGCTATCGGGATCAACTCACCTGCCGGGGCGAAGATGATCGCCGCATCCAACTCTTCGGGAGGCCGTTCGTCGGCCGCGCCAGCCCAGACTGCCCCCATTTCCAGGGCAAATGCCTGCCCCTCCCGGTCATTGGCGCGGGTAAAGGCGTAAACCTCTCTTCCCTGCCATGAAGCCAGCTGCGTGACAATGTGAGCAGCAGCGCCAAAACCGTAGATTCCAAGACGCCGCACATCACCGGCCATAACAAGAGAACGGTAGCCGATCAGCCCGGCGCAGAGCAACGGAGCAACCTGTAGGTCAGGATACCCTTCGGGGAGCGGGAAGCAAAAACGGTGGTCGGCCACGGTATAGTCGGCGAAGCCGCCGTCCAGATGATATCCGGTGAAACGGGCATGGTCGCAGAGGTTTTCTCTGCCGGCAACGCAGTGGTGGCATGAGCCGCAAGTGGCGCCAAGCCAGGGAACGCCCACCCGGTCCCCCTCCCTGAACCCGGTTATGTCACTACCAAGAGCAGCCACCCGACCGACGATCTGATGTCCGGGTATGAGCGGAAGCCGCGGGTTGTTCAGCTCGCCGTCAAGGATGTGCAGGTCGGTGCGGCAGATGCCGCAGGCATGAACCCGCAGCAGGAGCTGTCCTGGGCCGGGTAACGGGATTGGCCGGGCTTCAAGCCGGAGAGGGGCTCCCGGCTGGGTGAATATCATGGTGCGCATCTGCATTCTCGTGTCTCCTCTCTTGAGTAACTTACGCTAACACTTTGATATTACTATTATTTATATGTTAAATATCTGATTTCCAGCGATCCATGTCAACTCCTATCTCCGAGATGATTTTCAGAACCGTAGTGGAGTCGATGCCGTCGATCTTGGTTCTGGCGTCACGCCATGAGTTATTGAGAAGTTACCAAAATGCCGAGTAAACCCCGTCGGGATCAGGAAGTCTGACTTGCCAAAGCGGCCAACGATGGTCCATGTTTCGGCAAAATTGAGATCACACTGCGATAACATGCCGCTGCCATTTCACTTTCATACAGTTCAGCATACAACTCCGCCAACAAATACCATCCCCAGGGGTTATCCGGCTCTTGCCCGGTTATCTCTCTGAACTCACGCTCGGCAGCCACAACATCGTTATGCTGCCGATACCACTCGCCAGCCAGCACGTTGGTAGTATGACAATATCCCAAAAGCTGTTTCTGTCGTTGAAAGCGTCTTGCATCTTTAGGGATATGACCGGCAAGAACCTTCAGAAGCCGGTTCTGGTCAGGGCCTGGTGTACCAACAACATACACTGCTGAGTTCCTGCGCTTCTCAAAGATGTCCTTGTCAATCCGACCGGCGAGTATTGCATCTTCAAACAGACGCGTTCCGGGATAATATGCCAACGGCGATACATAGCCGTCATCAGGACGAATGCGCCTGATCAGATCCATGGTCTGTCGAATGTCATCTTCTGTCTCATCAGGGACATCGGAAATAAGGTAAACAGACAGGTTGATTCCTATTTTTCTGACCAGAACAGCGGCATGTTCTACTTGTCCGGGAGTGATCGCTTTTCCAAGCTTGTCCATAATAGATTGAGATCCCGATTCAACCCCAAGCTGAACGCACTCACAACCGGCACGTTTCATCCATGTCAGCAACTCTTCATCAAGGGCAGTGACCCGTGACTGGCAATTCCAGAGAATGTGCGCCTTACGCTCGATCAGCAGGCGACAGAAGGCGATTGCGCGTGTTCGGTCAGCAGTGAACGTGTCGTCCCGCAGAGAGAAATACATCAGGCCGAATGTGTCGCGAATATAAAGGATCTCGTCTAAAATATGCCTTGGTGAGCGAAAACGGACTCGTCGGCTCCAGAATTCGGGTGAACTGCAAAAATGGCAGGCCGAGGGACACCCCCGGGCGGTTATGATGAACTCGGACTGAAGCTCACGATCAAGACCTATGGAATTCTCCATAAAACGGCTTGCAAAGGGCAGCCGATCAAGATCTGTCAAAGGTGTAGAGGCAGCATTAACTACCACATCTTCATTGCGCCTGAAGGCAATGCCTCGTGTACCCGCCCAGTCTTGTCCTTTGGCACAGCAATCGACTATTTCAAGAAGCGCCGTTTCACCTTCACCCAGGATGACAATATCCACTGGAGAATCTTTCCCGAGAAGTTCCCGATAACAGAAGGTGGCATGCCCACCACCCATGATAATGGTACAACCAGGTCTTTCTCGGCGTATCAGCGCTGCCAGATCATAAGAGACATGTCTGTTGTGGGTCCACTGGGAGATACCCACAACATCCGGTTTCAGGGTTATAAGCTGTTGCCTTATGTCTTTTTCCGGCCAGCCGGAAAAGTTGGCAAGTTGCGCATCGAAGCCGGATTCTCGCAGGCAAGCGTTTAATGAACAGAGCCCTGTAGGCAACAAACTGACATACTGGTCATCGCGATTGGGTGCGCCGGATATGTAGGCAAGAATTATTTTCATACGGGCGGGTAAAAAAAATCCGGGCCAGATGACCCGGATCTATTATTATGAAATGTTTGCTGCAATTGCTCAGTTATTAAGATTCAGTGATATCCCCATCAAATCATTGTTTTGGGCATCATTCTCACGCTCTTCCTCAACACCCTGCAGCAATTCGTTGAAGTTTATATTGTCCGCCGAAGTCGAATTTACAATCCGCCTGGCGCCCAGGAAACGGGAGAGATAGTAAGGGGTATCCATGGAAGAGACAACAACGTGGTGATCGCGTGATGAAGCATGGATCATCTTGCGGTTCCCGAGATATATGCCAACGTGCGACGGAAAGTTGGCATATGTCTGAAAGAAAACCAGATCTCCCTTCTGTAGATCGCCGCGCACAACCTCTTTTCCGGAATAAAACTGCTCACGAGCGGTTCGCGGCAGATTGATTTGCTGATCACGGAAAACATGCTGCACGAAGCTTGAACAATCAAGGGCATTAAGGCTATTACCACCAAAACGATATCGGACACCCAAGAAGCTGTAGGCCGATTTCTTGATTTTTGAGATGCCGGTTGCATTATCCTCAATGTTTTTTGCCAGGTCCACCGGGCGATCTGCATCAATATCGGTCAACTCGGCCAATGAATCAGAAAATTCCTGCTCATTAAGAAGGTCCCGATTGACCAACTCAAGCCGGTTAGCCACCGTAGCCAAACGCGGCGACTCATCAGCAACCAAGGCTGTATCATGTAATGCCAGCACTTGCCCTGGCTTGACCTTATTACCCTTCAATCCGTTAAGACGACGAAGTTCGGCCATTTTTATACCGGTCTTTTTTGCTATCCGGGGAAGGCTATCCCCTTTGGCCACTTTATAGGTTTGACTTTTTTCAACTATTTTATTCTTCTTGAGCGGGGCATTGGCATGGGAGGGAATGATTAGACGCACACCTTGCTTGACGTGGGTTCCGGTCAGGTTGTTGACGTCTTTAAGCTCATCAACAGAAACATGATACTTACGGGCGACGGAATTAAGCGATTCACTTTTGCGCACTATATGTGTTTTGGATGCCAATACCAGTTGAGGGAAAGCGAGAAGTGTGAGGCATATAATAACTATGTATCGGGTATGAGTCATTTTTTCTCCTTTTGTTTTAGTATTCAACGCAGGGTGAAAAATTTATATAACAAACCCGTTCCAAAGTCAACCATTATGTCGCTTCAACACTATCATTCCAAAGCAACAAATCTATCAACATACTGTATTTAATACTATTTTTTTCGAACAACAAGGCGGATCGATACGGCCTCATCCCTAAGGATAGTAACCATTTTTAAAGGTGGCAGCAAATTCTTGCGATACTCCTTCCCTTTGACCAGCCTTTTGGCATCGACCTCTTCCGTAACTACCACATCAACACGCGCAACCTGCGTAGCAGGTCCTTCCACCACCACCGTTGCGGGTTCAGCAGCAATCTTATAGCCAGCCAAGCCGCGCCCCAACATTCCACGCAGTGCAACCCTGACCGGAACTGTTTTGCGTACTTTCCGTTCCGTCACAATCTTTATGGAGGTGGGATTGACATCGCTAATGGCCATACCGGACGGCAGATTAAAGTCGGAATGTTTTATCCTGACAGAGGTTTGCCCTTCGCGAATTTCCGATAGATCCATGTCCGCGGCAATATCCAGTTTTGACGGCAGAGGGGTCAAGCTGGAGAAGGATTTCAGCTGTACATCCACCTCCTCGGGGGCACTCCGCACCAGTACCAGCTCATCCGGGATACCGTGCATCCTTACCGGCGCAGTGACAGTAGTGATCTGCCCCTGCCGGGAGGTAATCAGCATCCAGAATGTGATAACAATGAGCAGTATAGCTGTTTTAGGCAAGAGATTGCTGAATAAGCGCTGTGACAGGCTTACACGCGCTTTTTCACGAACCGGGCTGATCAACTCATTCAGTAAAGCAACCAGTTCATCGGGAGAAGGCACGCTATGAAGCTCCCCTGCAACAGCAAGCGAGACCTCGCCACGCTCCTCTGAGACCACTGCCACAACGGCGTCGGTCCGCTCGGAAAGCCCCAGGGCAGCACGGTGGCGCGTGCCCATATACTGGGGTATATCAGGATTGGCCGACAATGGCAGGTGGCAAGAGGCGACAACGATGCGACCATCCCTGATCAAGGCCGCGCCATCGTGAAGCGGGGCGCCATCAGTAAAAATGGCCTCCAGTATCTGAGGCGAGATCTCACAGTCCAGCCTTACGCCATTCAGCATCAGATCCGCCAAGGACTCACTGCGCTGAAAAACCAGAATCACCCCGGTTCGCTTGGCAGCCATTCCGAAAAGTGACTCAGCTATCTCCTGAAACTGGCTCTGTAGCGTTTCCTTCTGATTTTCAAACAAGTGGCGCAACAGACTGAAACGATACAGAGCCTGACGGATCTCGGCCTGAAAAATGACAATAATCAACACGATCAGCACGGTCCCAAGTTCTTGCAGGATCCAGCTGGTCATATACAGTCCAAGAAAGCGTGTGGCAAAATAGATCAGCGTCACCACCCCCAACCCCAGCAACACCTGCATGGCACGGGTCTTGCGGAACCAGGAATAGAGCTGGTACAAAAGAAATGTCATGATCAGAATGTCGGCTACATCCTGAATACGAATAAATGAAGACACTTGCCGGATTTCCCTTTCTGTTTAATTACAAATTGGAAGTTATTTTCTGTGGATTGCCCGAAAGTTGATGACCAATAATGATACTTTCAACACTGTCGTCTCCACCTTGATTTTGCTGGTCTTATGCCCCAAAAGTGTGCTACAAGGCAAAGTATTGTTATATAGCATTAAACTATCATAAAAGGTAGCATAAACCATGTTCAGGCTTTCCGAAAAAGGCACAAATATCCAACAGATGTTCGGCGCTATCGCCCCGCGTTATGATTTTCTCAACCGGCTGCTCAGCTTGGGCATTGACCGGCGTTGGCGCACAAAGGCCGTACGATTGCTTAAATACCAGGAGGGGTCACGAATACTCGACGTAGCAACCGGCACAGGCGACGTGGCGCTTGAAATTGCACGAACAACTCCTTCCTCTGTAAAAATTACCGGAGCTGACTTCTGTCAGGAGATGATTGAACTGGGCGAGGCCAAGGTGGCGGCGTCACCCTATGCCGGGCGGATAGACTTCCTGGTAGCCCCCTGCGAAGATCTTCCTTTTCCAAATAACACCTTTGACTCGATAACCATAGCCTTCGGGATCAGAAACGTGGTGGACAGAAAACTGGGATTGGCGGAGATGTGGCGGGTGCTGCAACCTGGCGGGCGGATGATCATCCTGGAATTCTCCACACCACGTTCACAGCTCTTCAGACAGATCTACTACTTCTACTTCCGCCGTCTGCTGCCGATGATCGGCGGGCTCTTCTCACGCTACAACGCTTACAAATACCTGCCCGACTCAGTACTCGAATTTCCATCCCACGAGGAATTCTCCCGAATGATCGCCGAAGCGGGTTTCAAAAACATCCACATCCACGAACTGACCTTTGGTATCGCTACAATTTACGCTGGCGAAAAGATCTGATTCCGCGTTGAAACCGGCAAACCTCAGGGAGTCAGAATAAACTGATATACCAAGTTTTACGCACGGATTTGGGCCGGATTTGTCGTTCCTGATTGAGCAAAACCGCAGGCGTAGCAGTGCTACGTCGAGGATTTTGTGATTGAAGGGACGGC
>JBAYZR010000202.1:0-6674 GCA_041672425.1 Pedobacter sp.
AGCGCCGACAGCGCCGTCACCATAACCGGCGCGGAAACCGACACCGAACTAGGTGCAAAAATCCAGACCGCCCTTGAAACCCTCACCGGCATCGGCGTCGGCAACGTCACGGTAACCGGCTCAAAAATCGCAGGCTACACAATTGAATTCAACAACGCCCTTGCCGGAACCGACATAACCGGCCTCACGCTAAGCACAACAGCCGCAACCGCCACCACAACAATCAGCACAACAACTGAAGCCAAAACCGGCGTCAACGAAACCAAACAAATCAGCATCAACATCCCAGCGCAAACACCACCCCCTGTCACAATCAGCGCAGCTGAAACCGTCAAAGGCCTTCCCGGCGTCAGTGAAATAAAATACATCCTCTTCACCGACCCCTACAACGGCTACGGCAGCTACGACATAAGCCTCAGCGCCGAACCCGGCGTCAACGTAACCGGCGTAATCTTCAAACAAAGCATGACCCTCACCAACGAAACCAACATCACCAATGCGCTGATCAACCTCTTCAGCCAGAAATACCCTGCACTGACAATAACCGCCGCCGACATCAGCGTAAAATTCAACACCGCCTCTGTTGGCGGCCACCAATATGACATCACCTTTAAAAGCGACCTTGCCGGAACCGACATCCCCGACATCACCATAACCAACCACCTGAGCTCCGGCCGCATCCTGCCCAGAAACACCGCCCAAGGAATCAGCGGCGCCAACGAAACCCAAACGATCACCATAACCAACCCAACCAGCGCCACCGGCAGCTACACTCTCAGCCTCAAAATCGGCGCCACCACCTACAGCACCACTGCCCTGGCCCTTAGCGCAACCGCCTCAAACATCCAGACCGCCCTCAACACCGCCCTCGGCGCAGCCGGAACCGCCACGGTAAGCGGCGCAAACGGCGCCTATCAAATCACCTTCAGCGGCGCCCTTGCCGGACAAGACCTAAACCTTCTCTTGATCAGCAAAACAATAGACACCACAGCCCCAAGCGGCAGCTTCACGATCAGCACAGCCGGTCAAACAGCCCAAACCGTAACCTACACCAGCAACACCGCCACCCAGGCCGCCAACATCAAAACCGCCATAACAGCCCTCTACAGCGCGCAACCCAGCGACGTAACCGTAACCTACGACGCCACCAGCTCCACCACCACCCTAAAAAACTACACCATCACCTTTAGCGGCGCCCTTGCCGGAACAGACATAGCTGACATAAGCACAAACTCAAGCCTCCTAAGCTACGCCAGCGTCAAACCATACAACACCACCCAAGGCCTTGCCCCTATTGGCGAAAGCCAACAAGCGGTCATCACCACCACCGCCACCGACGCTACCTTCACCATAACCTTCGGCGCTAGCACTACCACCGCCCTGAACCTGAACGCCACCCAGGCGGAAGTACAAACCGCCCTGACCGCCATAGCCGCGCCCGGCGCAACCATAACCGTAGACAGCTTCACCGGCAAAGAGCTTCGTCTAAGCTTTGGCGGCGCCCTTGCCGGAATAAACGTAGCAGACATAAGCATGACCGTCACCCCTGTAGCCGCCAGCGTAGAACTCACCACCAAACAAACCGGCAGCACAACAACCATCCCCGCCGTAGCCGCCGGCACAATAGTAATCGACTACACCGACGCCAACGTAAACGTCCTTGCCGGCACGGCTGGCAAGACCATAACCCTTGATCTTGACGGTTCCAAAGGAGAAATGATCCGCGCTTACGGTCATCTCAACCTCAGCCTGTTCGGTTTTGTAACAGTTGAGGGTGGTTTTGGTTTTGAAAAATCAACCAAGATTGTGACCTTGAATGATGTAAGCCATTCCCAGGTAACTGTTGATGCCCTGCTTCTTGGTATGGCTGGTGTCAACGCCTTTGCCGGGTCTCCTGGTGTCCTTGCCGACCCGACTGATGATGTCGGGCTGAAATTTACCAATGTGGATTTTGGTCTGTCTATTCTTACCGAGACTGGTGGCGCAAAGCGCAAGTGGACTGCTGTTGATTCCACCATCGGTGGCGCCTCTTTTGTTGGAATTTCATCTGATGTCACCCTTGAAGTAGATAACACCAGCATCATCATGAATAAAAAAGCCGCAGATAATACGGTTGTCGATTTTAAAACCATGGAAACGGCTGGTACTGCGCTCTCTTTTATTGCCGGGGTTAATGGCGCTGGTGAGACAAAGACAGTTACCTTCGGGATTGATGGCAAAAAAGGCGATCTGCTACAGGTCTACGGCCATACAGCAATCAGCCTGGCCGGTTTTGTAACGGTGGAGGGGGGCTTTGGCTTTGAGAAGTCAAGCCGCCAGGTAACCTTATCTGATGCGACAACGGTTGATACGAATGTGCTGGTCTTTGGTATGGCTGATGTCAACGCCTTTGCCGGATACAAGGGCGCAACATCTGCTGACGACATCGGTCTTCGCTTCACCAATGTAGATTTTGCCCTGGTAACTTTTACCGAGATTGCTGGTAGCAAGCGCAAATGGACAGCGATTGATTCTACCATCGGCGCTGCCGAGTTTGTGGGAATACCTGATATAACGCTGGCAGTTGATAACACGCATATCATCATGAACAAGAAAGCCTCGGCAACGGATGCAACAGTAATCGACTTCAAGGCGATGCAGACCGATGATAATGCTTTTACGGCCACTACCGGCGTCAATGCATCTGGAGAGGTACAGACGGTTACCTTTTCAATTGATGGAAAAAATGGTGATCTGCTCAAGGTCTATGGCCATACAACCATCAATCTGTTTGATTTTGTATCGGTCGAGGGTGGTTTCGGTTTTGAAAAATCGACCAGAACCGTGACGCTTTCCAGTGGCGCCACTGTAAGCACAAGCATGACCATGTTCGGCATGGCTGATGTCAATGCTTTTGCCGGGGTCAAGGGTGATGCGATTGACGGCAGCGATGATATCGGCATTAAATTCACCCACATTGATTTTGCCTTGGCTACATTTAAGGAAACCACTGGCAGTCGCAAGTGGACTGCGGTTGACTCGACCATCGGTTATGCCGGTTTTGTCGGTATCCCTGGTGTAACGTTGGCCGTGGATGACACCCATATCATCATGAATAAAAAGGCCAGCGACAACACGGTTATCGACTTCAAGGCGATGCAGACAGCCGGAAATGCATATATTGCAACCACTGGTGTCAATGCATCCGGCGTTACAAAGACGGTAACCTTTGCCATCGACGGTAAAAAAGGTGATCTGCTGCAAGTCTACGGTCACGCAACCATCAACCTTTTTGATTTTGTATCGGTCGAAGGTGGATTCGGTTTCGAGAAATCAACCAGAACAGTAACCCTTTCAAGTGGCGCAACTGTAAATACCAGTATGACCATGTTTGGCATGACCGATGTCAATGCCTTTGCCGGATACTCCGGTGATGTTGTTGACCCGACCGACGACATCGGCTTGAAGTTCACTAATGTGGATTTTGCCCTTGCTACGTTTAAAGAGACTACCGGTAGCCGGAAATGGACCGCTGTTGACTCAACCATCGGCGGCGCCGCTTTTGAGGGTATTCCGGACGTTACCCTGGCGGTTGATAATACACATATCGTGATGAACAAAAAGGCATCCGACAATACTGTAATCGACTTCAAGGCGATGCAGACAGCCGGTAATGCATATATTGCAACGACCGGAGTTAATATTGCCGGAGTTGTGCAGACGGTCACGTTTGGTATTGACGGCAGAAAAGGGGATCTACTACAGGTCTACGGTCACACAGACATTGATTTGTTTGGCTTGGTAACGGTACGCGGCGGTTTTGCCTTTGAACGTTCATCACGCAGTATAACCCTCTCAAACAACACCACGGCCAACACTTCTGTTATGGCTTTCGGTATGACCGACGTTGATGCCTTTTTAGGGTATGCAGGCGACGCAACGGATGGCAGCGAAGATTTCGGCCTCCGTTTCAAAAATGTTGACCTGGCGCTGGTGACCTTCTCCGAACTGGGCGGTCGTCACTGGACGGCGGTAGAATCAAACATCGGCTCTGCCGAAGTGCTTGGTCTCCCAGGGATAACACTTGGCGTCAATCAGGCAAAAATTCTCGTCAGCAAGGCAGCTTCTGACGGTACGGTTGTTGATTTTGGCAAGATGAAAACTGCCGGGAATGCTGTTGATATTATCACCGGTGTGGATGATCTTGGCGTTACCAGACACGTTATATTTGACCTGGCTGGTTCTCGCGGCGAACTGCTCAAGGTGGAGGCCGATGTAACAATCCACCTTGGTGATTTCGTCATGTTGGACGGTATTATCGGTTTTGAAAAGTCAACCTCGGATGTGTATGTCACTAAAGGCTCTACTTCCACCAAGAAAAACCTCAATGTCATTTCTCTTTATGGCGCGAATCTTAACGCCTTTGTCGGGGTTAATGGCGGCGCTACGGATGAGTCTGGATTGAAGATGACGGACGTGGATTTCAGTCTGGCGCTGATGAATGATAAAGCTGGTGTACAGAGTTGGTCAGCTCTCAAGGCGCATGCCGGTTCAGTCGGTATAGTAGGATTCGGCGATTCTCTCACGATCTCGGCTAATGAGGTCAATATTGATATGAATCGTGCTGCTACTGATGGCAGCGTGATTGATTTTGTCAAGACGAAAACCGTGCTGGGCACAACCTTTGGCTCTACTTCCGGTGTAATTCTGGACATGAAAGGGGCGGATGGCGACTTCCTCAAGGCCAGCGCCATTTTTGACCTGAAAGTAGGCGGATTCTTTGATGTCAGCGGTCTTTTTACCCTGGAGATGGCTACCCGCAGGGTTGCTTTAAGTAGTGGTGGTATAGTCAACGCCGATATGTTCGCCTTTGGCGCTGGTGGGCTTGATGCCTTTGTCGGTGTCAATGGTGTTGGCCTGAGTATTAAAAATGTTGATTTCCAGCTGGCATTATTCAAAGAAAAAGGGGGCACGCGCAGTTGGACCGCCCTTAAAGGCAGTGGCGACCAATTGGCCGTTGTCGGTCTGCCTGGTATAACTATCGAGGGAAATAACCTTGACGTGGCTATCAATATGGCGGCCAGCGACAATTCGTCGATTGATTTTGTAAAAACCAAAACAGATCTTAACGTAACTATTGGACGGTCAGATACGGCTATTCTGGATATGAAGGGCATTACCGGCGGCTCCATCGCAGCATCCGGCCAGGTAAAGCTGAGAGCGTTTGATTTCTTCTATGCCGATGCAACGCTGTTATTCGAGCGCGGACATGAAACCGTTACGCTGAATACCGGCGCGACCGTAGGGGTTGACACACTGAGCATAGGGGCGCTTGATGTTACCGCTTTTGTTGGTGTCAATGGCGGCAGCGCTGATGAAATGGGCTTCAAGATTGACAACGTTGATTTTGCCATGCTGACTATGGTGGAAAGTGATGTTGCGCCTGCATCAGCCCGCACCTGGTCAGCTATGAAAGCCACCGCTGATTCAGTCGGGTTTGTTGGCATGGACTTCATGGAACTCAGCGGCAGCGCCATTTCCGTGGCTATTAACCGTATTGCCAAAGACAACTCGATTGTCGATTTCACCACCGCCCCGCTTACCATACAGGCTGGTGGAACTTCCGCCAGCATCACCTTTGATCTGAAGAAAACCGTTAAGAGTTATGCGGCCATAAGCGGAACATTTACCTTCGGAATTTCCGGGTTCTTTAGTTTCAGTAAATCACTTTCCATTGAGCAGACTTTTGAAACGGTGACTGTGCTTGATGGCAATGGTGGCAATGCACAGCAGGTAATGGTTGGCATGTTTACCTTTGGCAAGGGTGAAATCAACGCTTTTGCCGGAATCAACGGCGGGACCGATGACGAGTTCGGTTTTAAAATTGATAACGCCAATGTCGGTCTGGCCATTGTTTACAGTACGGATATTGTCCATGCCGGCCAGTATTGGATTGCTGCCAAGGCAAATGCCGATACGATCGGTTTTGTCGGACCGGATATTTTCAATATCACCGCTTCTCATCTGGATGTAGCCATCAATACTGCGTCTAACGATGGTTCGAGTATCGATTTTTCGCAATACCTACAGGGTGATAACACCACTATTGGCTTTCCGGTTAAAGAGGGGATCGGCGGAGTCATAGACAACAGTTCCGCAGCCACGGTGGTGACGCTGGATATGAAGGGGCAAATGTTGCGCGCCTCTGGTCATCTTGATCTCAATCTGTTCAGTTTTGTCAAATTGAATGGTAATTTTTCCTTTGAAAAATCGACAAGAGAAATCACCCTGTCTGATAATACAAAAACCACGGTAGATATGCTTGCCCTGACAGGCGCCCATGTAAACGCCTTTGCCGGGGTAGATGATTTTGGTTTCAATATTACGGATTTGAATTTTGCCTTTCTGGCTATGACGGATAAGGGTGATACCAAGCGTCAATGGACAGCCATGAGCGCCAAGGCAGGTTCTGTCAGCTTCACCGGTCTTTCGGATATTGAAATTTCTGCTCCCAACATCAGTCTCAATATTAACTTTGCCTCTTACGATGACCTGAATGTTAATTTTGGCAAGATGCCTACGTTTACCCTCCCTGGTCTCACCATGCCGGAAATGGTTAGCCTTGGCATTGATTTTCCAAAGCTGGGTAACCTGGGTCTTGGAAGTTTCATCAATTTGTCCGGAATGTTTCATTT
>JBAYZR010000203.1:0-6644 GCA_041672425.1 Pedobacter sp.
AAATAGCCATAATAGGGAGCCATGTATTCTTCAATGCCAGGGTATATGATTTCTGTTGTCATGCAAAAATATTAGCAGATAAGAAAGTCTATTTCAAGCTATATGTCGGAGTAGTATTAATAAATGACCTGAAATTAAAAGGAATATATTTGTTCTGGACAGTCAGCAGGGTGTCGGCAAAGGTATTTCGACTTCTGTTCGAACAAATTCCGCGTGATTCCACCCATCGAATTTGCTCGATGTAAAGTTTACATTTTTCATACCTGTTTTCTTTCTTGGATTCAGTATCTCCTAAAATATACTTTGTAAACAACAAAACGCCGTAACCACGGTTGGTTACGGCGTTTTGTTTACAGTTTTGTGTTATACCTAGGTCAGAAAGGAATATCATCATCCTGGAAGGGAGGCGCCTCATAAGTTCCGCTGCCTCCGCTTGCAACCGGCTGAGAGCTGACGTCTCCACCACGGCGTTCGCCTTTGGGTGAAAGCATCTGCATTTTGTCACCGACGATATCGGTCGTGTAACGATCATTGCCGTTTTTGTCCTGCCACTTTCTGGTCTGCAAGCGTCCTTCGATATAGACTGTTTTGCCTTTCGAGAGATATTCACCAGCTATCTCTGCCAGCTTGCCCCAGAGTGTTATATTGTGCCACTCGGTGCGTTCCTCCCACTCACCCGTCTTACCCTTGAACTTTTCACTCGTGGCGAGGGAAAAACTTGCCACTGCCTGCCCTGAGGCGGTATAACGAACTTCCGGATCCTTGCCGAGATTTCCGATCAGCATGACTTTATTAAGACTTGCCATAATAAAACTCCTTATCGTGGTTTGAAAAACATTTTGCCACTGGAATTGGAATTGAAATTGGTTTTGAAGAATACATTATATTCTCTCTCTCGGCAAGACTTGTCATGAAAGCCGTCATCCAGCGAGTGACCTCCGCCTCCGTCGTGGTCGATGAAAAGACCGTCGGCGAGATCGGGCGAGGCAGTCTTGTCCTGTTGGGTGTGGAGAAAGGAGATGACGAGTCCCAAGCCGACTGGCTGGCGGAGAAGATTGTCAACCTGCGTATCTTTGAGGATGAGGCGGGCAAGATGAATCTGTCGTTGCCGGATATCGGCGGAAGCCTGCTGATTGTTTCCCAGTTCACCTTGGCTGGCAACTGCGACAAGGGGCGGCGACCATCCTTCGATAGTGCGGCTCCGCCGGAAGAGGGCAAACGACTCTACGACTACTTTGTGGATGAGCTGAAACGGCTTGGTCTACCCGTGGCAACCGGTATCTTCCAGGCTGATATGCAGGTGAGTCTTGTCAATGACGGTCCGGTGACGTTTATTCTGGAACGCTAATCCGCGGATTACATTAGAAGCCGTGTCAGGAAGTAATCCGCCACCAGGATCAACATGAAGGAGAGCACCACCGAGCGTGTGGTGGCAATGCCGATTCCCCGCGCCCCGCCGGAAGTCTTGAAGCCGACATAACAGCAGATAATGGCTATGATGCCGCCGAAGAAAAAGGACTTGATCAGGCCGTCGGAGATCTCCTTGAACTTGAGCGCCATGCGCAGAGAGTCGGTATAGGCGCTATAGGAGATGAACAGCCGAGGGTGGAGATGGCTTATGATCGCGCCGCCGATCATGCCGACGCAGTCGGCGTAGATAGTCAGGATCGGCACGCAGATCAGTGCCGCGATCAGCCGAGGCATAACAAGATAGCGCACCGGGTCGATGTCGAGGGTCTGGAGAGCATCAATCTCTTCATAGACCTTCATGACTCCAAGTTCGGCCGCCATGGCGCTACCAGCCCGTCCAGCCACCAGGAAGCTGGTCATTACCGGCCCCAGTTCGCGTACCATGGACAGCCCGACGATGCCGCCGATTATGTCCTGGGTGCCGTATTTGTACAGCTCCATGCCGGTCTGTAGGGCCAGCACCATTCCCATGAAAAAGGCCATGACCGAAGCCACCGGCAGGGTCTCATAGCCGATGATGGTCATCTGAGAAAAGATGCTGGTCAGATTGCGCGGCGCCTCACGGAAGGAGAGCAGTGTCCGCCACAAAAGGATCAGCACCTCGCCAATGATGCGTAAACAGTACAGAACCTTATGGCCTATGAAATCGAAAAATGTGGTCATTGTTCCCATGTTTTTCGTGTTTTAGACTTGGGACAAATATACGATTTTACTTTCTCATAAGGTTTCGGTTGCGTCAATCTTTGAAAAGCCCGTTTTTTTTGTTTATGTAAACTACCATGCCAACTTTTTCGTTCATCATACCGGTAAAACCGGATGCTCCCATTAAAGCGCTGGATGTATTACAGCAGCTCAAAGAGCAGTTGTACCCGTACGAGATAATTATTGCTGAAGGAACATTACCAAGTCGCCAACGCAACCTTGCTGCTAAACAGTCCCAGGGTGATATCCTCTATTTCCTTGACGATGATTCCTGCGTTATGCCTGACTGCCTGATCCAGTGTGCACAAACCTTTGAAGATTTGTCTATTGCTGTTGTGGGCGGTCCATCCCTGACACCGGACAGCGACTCACGCTTGCAACATCTTTTCGCCTATGCGCTAACGTCCTCTTTCGGATCCGGCGCCATGCGCAATCGTTACCGCGCAACAGGGCAATCCAGAGCCACAACAGAACAAGAGCTGATCCTTTGCAATATGGCGGTACGGCGCAATCTTTTTCTTGATACAGGAGGCTTTGACGAACGCCTTTACCCTAATGAAGAAAACGAACTGCTGGACAGAATCATTTCGCTAGGGCACAAAATGGTACATCTGCCCACCATGCCGGTCATGAGAAGCCAACGCAGATCGTTAGCGGCCTTTGTGCGGCAGATGTTCTCCTACGGTCGCGGACGCGCCCAACAAACCCTTATCGCACGACCGCGATCATTTATGAGTTTTGTGCCACTGATGTTTTTAATCTACGTAGCATTATTTCCGCTGTTCCCTGCCCAGATGATATGGAAACTCCCCTTACTCACCTATATCGCACTGGATCTCATCTTCACCGTTATGACCTTGCTCAACAGAGGCAAACCAGAAGCCCTCTTTCTGTTTGTACTGTATCCGCTCATGCACTGTGCCAATGGAGCGGGTCTGCTGTACGGTTTTATAAAAGGAAAACCGGCGCCTAAATCAGGCGGTAAGGTGACAATTCGACGAGTCAAGGAATTTGAGCAGCCAACTGGATAAGTTTGGCAACTTTTATACAGACGATTTCCACCTTTTTCGCTATAGTGCTATAAATTTATGCGGATATTCTGTTTCGCAGACACTTGAGGTTTGATGTGAATTTCAGCATTGTCGTACCGATTTATAACGAGCAGGACAATATCGATGAGCTCTATTCGGCCATTACCAATGCACTGGATGACATTGATACGGATTATGAAATTATCATGGTGGATGATGGTTCAAACGATGGTTCCTTTCGGGCCCTCCAGCGCATCGCAGCAGAAGACAACCGTCTGAAAGTAATCCGGTTCCGTAGAAACTTCGGCCAGACAGCAGCCATGTCCGCTGGTTTCGATGCAGCGTCAGGTAACATAATTATCCCCATGGATGGAGATCTTCAAAACGATCCCGCTGATATCCCCCGCCTGATAGCAAAACTCAATGAGGGGTATGACGTCGTTTCCGGATGGCGCAAAGAGCGCAAGGATACCATTATTACCCGAAGAATTCCTTCAATGCTGGCCAATGCGCTGATCTCATCCTTTACCGGTGTACACCTTCATGATTATGGCTGCACTCTCAAGGCATACCGCCGCGAGGTGCTTGACGGAATCAATCTTTATGGCGAGATGCACCGCTTTGTGCCGGCCCTGGCCTCTCAAGTGGGTGCAAAGGTTGCCGAACTTCCAGTTAATCATTATCCTCGCTTGCACGGAACCAGCAAGTACGGGATCTCGCGGACACTGCGCGTTATCCTGGATCTCATGACCGTGAAATTTCTGCTGACCTACTCCACCAAACCGATTCAACTGTTCGGCAAATGGGGTATTTATACGTTAATGGCAGGATTCGGAAGCGGCGCAATGACCATATACATGAAGGTTTTTGAACATTTGAGCATGAACCGTAATCCGCTGCTGATCCTGACTGGTTTTCTGATGTTCATGGGCGTGCAGTTCATCGTCATGGGCCTGCTGGGCGAACTGAATGCCCGCACCTATTATGAAGCTCAAGGCAAACCTATCTATGTGGTCATGGACAGGATTAATCTTGCCTGACACCGCGTTGAGAATTCTTATGATTGCACCGACCCCTTATTTTGCCGACCGGGGCTGTCATGTAAGAATTTATGAAGAGGCTCGTTCCCTCTGTTCTCTCGGTCACGATGTCCGCATTGTAACCTACCACATCGGACGAGACATGCCCGGCATCCCAGTAACCCGTATCCCCGCAATCCCCTGGTACACCAAACTTGAAGCAGGCCCCTCCTGGCACAAACTCTATCTCGATCTGCTGCTTATCTATAAGGCTGTGCCGCTGGTCTTCAACTTCCGTCCCCATATTATTCACTCCCATCTCCACGAAGGTCTCTTCATAGGTTATTTCCTTAAAAAGTTATTCAAGACACCTCTGATACTGGATTATCAAGGGAGCCTGACCGGGGAATGCGTGGATCACGGTTTTTTCAAGGCATCATCATCTATGGCTCGCATCTTCAGACGCTTGGAGAGAATGATCAATAATTTTGCCGACAGAATTGTCACCAGCTCCAGCGCGGGAGTTTCGGAGCTCATTACAAACTGGGAGATTCCGCCTGAACGGGTTATTCCGGTTATCGACGGAGTAGATACGGATATCTTCCATCCCCTTCCACAGCATGAGGGACGACAGCAGACAGGTATTCCCGCGGATATTCCAATTGTGGCCTACTTAGGCATTTTGAGCCGATACCAAGGATCAGATTTGCTTCTGGATTGTATCTCCCTGCTAAAAGCCAGAGAGATTCAGGCGCACTTTCTGATCATGGGGTTTCCATGCGAACGATACAAATCAGCGGCAATTGCGCGCGGAATCAGCGATATGATCACCTTTACCGGAAAGATCGAATACAGTTCCGCACCCTTACTGTTGTCCGCCGCCGATATAGCCATATCACCAAAGCTTTCACTTACCGAGGCCAACGGGAAGCTTTTTAACTACATGGCCTGCGGTCTTCCGACAGTGGTTTTCGACACACCGGTAAATCGCGAGGTTCTTGGAGATACCGGCATCTATGCCCGTTATGGAGAGGCAAAAGACATGGCGGACAAGATTATCGACCTGCTTCAAGACCACGAAACAAGACTCCTGTCATCGAAACGCACACGAGAGAAAGCCGTTCGCGAACACTCCTGGAAAGCGCGTGGAAGGAGACTGGTCGAGGTCTACCGGGCTGTCATGGGTGATACGTGATTCCCGGCAATTGCACACAGACTGATTCGTTCTGATTCTCCGCTTGGTTCGATAACCTGTCATTCCCGATGTAGTAATCAGGAATCCACTCTTTTAAGTCTTTGAAATCCGGATCCCCGATAAAGGCATTCGGTGATGACAATATTTTTAGCGGAAGATTAGAACGAATCAGGAAAAACTATTGACTTCTTCATACAACTTTGTTAAAAAATTGGTCTTGTCAAGCGGGAATAACTCAGTGGTAGAGTGCAACCTTGCCAAGGTTGAAGTCGCGGGTTCGAATCCCGTTTCCCGCTCCAAATAATTCAAGGGTTTAGGCTAACGGCTTAAACCCTTTTTTCTTGTCCATACCACCGTTGTTTCCGTTTTTGCATCCGTTTGTCAATAAATAGCCCAGAAATGCAGTGAGACATTCTGAATAATCATGCGACGCTCATGTTTGGCCGTCGGCATCTGGCTTGTCATCACATCTCACTCCAAGATACATTCCCAAACGCTTTATAATTCAGAACAGTAGAACATGGTTCGATAAATCCATTAGAATAATTGATTTTAAAAGGGAAAAGTGCCATAAATTCAAGTCCGTTACAGGAAGTATCCAGCCATGATAGCGTCCCGTCATGGTGTTCTTTGAGAACAATATCAACTTCTTCATCGAAAACTACTCGCCGGTATTTGGCAGGAAACACTAAGTGATACAGCAATACCGTCACGTTGTGGCTTTTGCGTATATAGTTGCTCATGCAGCCAAACTACCAAAAACCAAGCTACGCCGCAAGCGGCGGGGAATTTACCCTAAGCACCGATTAAATAGTTAACAATATCAGATATTTTACCCTGTGATCACTTACGAATATTGGCTATACCAATGAAAAGTTTCGCGTGAAGAGCGGACGGTTGAAAGACGTGTTTGCTCTAGCGGGCTACGGCGTAGATGCACAGGGGCGGGACATTGCTTTTGCTTATATCGTCAACGTTCGAAATGCGTACAAGATGAACTTGGAATTAACCGGCGCTCAGGTAATGAAATACCTGGCAACCGAGGCACTGCCATGAGATTACGGCACACAGGCGGGATCAACCCCCGGACGGTGGACATATTGGACCAATAAACATTTAGCAGGGATCAGACACAAATTCTTGGTAACGTAGAATTTAGGAGACCTGAACAGTAATTGAGTAATTGCCCTCCAAAATGGTATTGATGTTTTGCTAGAAACAAAATCC
>JBAYZR010000204.1:0-6640 GCA_041672425.1 Pedobacter sp.
TCCTCAACGTAGCTCTGCTACGTCTGCGGTTTGCCTCAATCAGTTCAGCCAAATCTGACCCGAATCTGAGCGCAATATAACCAAGTCATTTATTTACAACTCCTTAATTGTTGCGCGCCTGAAAAACTCTTTCATTATTCACCAGTACCTCTTAAAAGTTAGATATTTTGCAGAACATCAGCTGTAATCTTCTTTGCGAATACCGTAGCGTTTGATCTTGCGGTACATGGTGGCCATATTCATACCCCCTTCACGGGCAGCCGTATCGATGTTGCCACCATGTTTCTTCAGCAATCCTTTCAGCAGGTCGGATTCAAAGCGTTCCAAGGCCGCGTTAAAGAGAAGCTCGCCCGACTCTGTCCGCGCACTCTTTGGGTTGTTATCCTCATCATTGACCACCTCAATGAACTGATCCAGCGTTTCCATCGAGATATAATCCCCGCCATCCATAGCCATACAGGCCTCAATGACGTTTTTAAGCTGGCGGATGTTGCCCGGCCAGGCAAAGTCGCACAGCACCTGCATGGCTTCCTTCTCAAACCCCTTGACCTGAGTGCCGAACTTTTGATTCTGCAGATGTATGAAGTGGGCCGCCAGGAGCGGGATATCATCATTTCTTTCTCTTAGCAACGGCATGTGAATGTTTACCACATTGAGCCGGTAATAGAGATCCTCGCGAAATTCTCCGCTTTTCACCACCTGCTTCAGATCGGCATTTGTGGCCGACAGCACGCGTACATCCACCCGTGTTGTCGTACTTTCGCCCAACCGTAGAAACTCTTTTTCCTGTAGGAACCGCAGCAGCGTCTTCTGTACGTTCATCGGAAGATTGCCGACCTCATCAAGAAACAGTGTGCCGCCGTCAGCAGCTTCCAAAAGTCCCTGCCGGTTTTCTTTGGCCCCGGTAAAAGCGCCTTTTTTGTAACCGAACAGCTCGCTTTCCAAAAGGGTTTCAGGTAAGGCGCCACAGTTGATAGCTACGAATTTTCGTCCATGCCGGGGCGAGTTGTAGTGAATGGCCTGGGCAATCAGCTCCTTTCCGGTGCCGGATTCACCGGTGATCAGCACCGATGTGTCGCGAACCGCAACCTTTTCCACCTTCCCCAGTAAGCTCTTTAATCCCCCGGATGCGCCGATAATCGTATCAAAACAGAATTTCCCTTCCAACTCGCGACGCAACTCCCGATTTTCCTCTAAAAGCTGTGATTGCTGTAATGCGTTTTTTATTCGATAGATCAGTTCTTCCGGTTCGAATGGTTTGGTCAGCATGTCGTAGGCGCCCTTTCGCAGGGCCTGAATGGACATGTCTACCGTAGCGTAGGCAGTTATCACGATAACTGGAATATCCTTCTCCTTTTCCTTGACCTTTTGCAGCACCTCCAAACCGCTCATGCCTGGCATCTTGATGTCGGAGATGACCATATCCCACGCATCTGGCTGAAATTCGTCCATCGCCTTGATCGGTGAGGTATAGGCCTTGGTTAGATAGCCGTTATCAAGCAAAACCTGCTCCATCATACGGCAGAGTCCTTCTTCGTTATCGATCAGCATGATGCGTTTTTTGTCAGGCATCTACAATTCCTCTCGTTCAAAGGGCAGAGTCACAATCACCTTTGTCCCCTTGCCTGGTTCGCTTTCAATGTGAATCCCGCCGTGGTGCTGTTCAATAATCTGGCGTGTGATGGCCAGACCCAGGCCGGTGCCACGCTCCTTGGTCGTATAGAACGGCTCAAATATCTTTTCAAGGTTTTCGGAGGGGATGCCGCAGCCACTGTCGCGGAAGATGATGTTGACATGTCCTTCCTTGCCCGGCTCGGTTTTGACCGTGAGTGTACCGCCATCAGGCATGGCGCCACCGGCATTCAGGATCAGATTGATGGCTACCTGGCGCATCTGGTCTCCGTCCAGCATAATAGGTGGCAGGTTTGGCGCAAATTCGGTGTTTATGGTGACTCTGCGCATGTCAGTATGGTTGGCGGCAAAATCCACGATCTGTGCCAGCAGTTCGTTCAGGTCAACCGCTTCAAGGCTGGGGCGAGGCGTGCGGGCGTACGAGAGCAGGTCCTGAACGATCTTCTTGCAGCGCTTGCTCTCCCGCTTGATTTCGTGGATATATTTATAGTTTGGATCCTCCTCTGACATCTTTCCTTCCAGGTAACCGGCATAACCGAGGATCACGCCCAGCGGATTATTGATCTCATGGGCCACGCCCGATGACAGTACACCCAGAGAAGCCATTTTTCCCTGTTGGGCCAGATTGGCTTCCATCTCCTTGTTGCGGTGAATGATTTCGGTCATATGGTTGAAGGCCTCGGCCATTTCGGCCAGTTCATCCTGCCCTTCAACAGTCATCTTTTCTTCAAGATGCCCCCGTTTTACCCGGCGGATAACTTCAATCATATGGGTAATCGGGCTGGTGATAATGGTGGCAACATTAAAAACAAGCGATACTGATATGGCGCCGACAACCAGTAGAAGCAGTGACACGCTGAACAGGATGATTGCCTTGATATCATTGGCCTCGCGGTAAAATTCGTCCTCATATGAGGTGACCGCCACAATCCAGTCCCACGGTTTGAAGTACTCGTAGCGCACGATCTTCATACGGGGGGTGCTTTCACCGGCGTTGATCCAAGGGTAGCGGATCCAGCCGCTCTTTTTCGCGCACATCTCGCGAATAAAGGGAAGTCCGTTGAAATCGCACATGTTGTAGAAATTTTCCCCTTCGCCGGATGGGTGAATGGTGAAATTCCCTTTGCTGTCCATGCAGAAGATGTAGCCGGTTGCGCCCACCCTCTTTGACTTGAGTTTTTCCCTCAACTCGGCAAAGGACTTGCGTTCAAAGGCCGCATCGTTGTAGGTTTCATCCAGATAGCAAGCAGTGGCGATGATCCAGTCCCACTCGCGGAAATAACGGTAGGCCACAACCTTCTTGCGATGGAATTTGTCCCCCAACGAGGCATTTTTCCATGGGTATATGATGAAAAGAACCTCGCCGGGCTTTGATTTTAATGCATTCCGGCACATCTCGCGGATGAAGTAACGACCGTTCTCGTCCCGTTCGTTGTAAACATTTTCGCCTTCACGGGCGATATGCATCTTCAGATCGCCCGTGCTGGTCATTACATAGATATAGCCGGTTTTGCCTATATGGACTTTTCTTAGTGCTTCACGGGTCTCCTGTTTTGCCGTCCCCAGAGTTACCCTTTCGTTACGATACTGTGTATGCTCCGCCTCGACCAGGTTATAGGCCACGTTGGTAAGGGTCGCCATCTCAATATTGATGTTTTTGATTCGATCCTGTTTGTAGACCTCAAATTGCTGGTAATGTGAGTTGAGCAGATCGATAGTGAAGGAAGCCATATGCTGTAGGTCGTCCTTACTGGTTTTGGTGATGCCGCTATACGCCTGGCGGTTGGATATGTAACCGATTACACCCGCTACCACGAAGATCGGGATAATCACGAGCGGGAGTACCAGTGCCAGGAGTTTCCAGCGGAGTCTCAGTTTGCAAAGTAATCGTGTAAGCATGTTTTCCATCTGTGTATACAGTTAGATTTACAATGATATACTTGATTGCAACCAGCAAATCAAGAAGGGATAGTTGGACCAAAAAGGAGAGTGTGCTATGATTTTTAGAGATAGCCCAACGTAAAAAAGAGGACGACAAAGGATGGATGCTCAGTCCGGGAGCTACTCTTCGGCGAGCATTTTGCGGTGTTTGACAGCACTGTTTTCCAACATTACCTCGCGGATGATCTTATCGGCCTCGTCTGTCGTTAGTCCAACTCCGGGTTTATTGCCCATCCAATGGGTAACGTCATCATTATGGGGGTCCAAAGGCATGGGGAGCGCCGGACCTGGGACAAAGCGCCCATTGATCATGAGGGCCGCCTGAAAGGCGCCTTCTTCCATAACAATGGCAAACTCGGCCCTCATCCCGTTGGAAAGAATTTTTGTCAATATGGTACGTTTGAAAATCATGGCAATCCTCTAGCTGGCAAAGGGAATTCATATGTGTAACCGTCGCTATAATATCACCTTTTATCCCCGGATAAATCAAGATTATATTTACAAGGTCAATTTATGACACAGTCCAATCATAATCGAGTCATTTCCAGCATGCTTTTTGTCCTGAGCAATAATTATCTGCAAGGCAAGCAAGAGGCGTTGCGTCTGGCGGTTATCGCCCTGCTGAGCGGTGGGCATATCCTGATCGAAGACTTGCCGGGGCTTGGCAAGACCACCATTGCCCTGGCGTTGGCCGGCATAACCAACCTGACCTTTGGACGGGTGCAATGCACCAGCGACCTGCTACCCTCCGACATCACCGGATTATCGGTGTTCAGTCGTGAAGATGGGCACTTCACCTTCCTGCCCGGGCCGATCTTCAACAACATTGTCCTGCTGGATGAGATTAACCGGGCTATGCCCCGTACCCAAAGCGCCATGCTGGAGGCGATGGAAGAACGGCGGGTAACCGTGGAAGGGGTAACACACCACTTGCCGGATCCCTTTATGGTCTTTGCCACCCAGAACCCGTCTGACCAGAGTGGTACCTTTCCGCTACCCGAGTCCCAACTTGACCGTTTTTTGATCTGCACCGGCATCGGCTATCCCCCGGAACATCTGGAAAAGGGTATTATTGCCGGTGGCGGTATCCGCGAGCGGATCGCTTCCATTACCCCGGTTGCATCTACAATGGACATTCTGGCCGCACGCCGGATCGTTGCGGAGGAGATATTCCTTTCAGAAAAAGTAGTAAGCTACATCTATGCTCTGGTAGCCGCCACCCGCAATCATGTGCAGATTCAGACCGGGCTTTCCACGCGAGCCGCCATCAACCTGGCACAAGCGGCACGGGCGTCGGCTTTTCTGGAAGGCCGCGACTTTGTGGCGCCTGATGATGTGAAGAACGTGGCCGTTGCAGTTTGTGCCCATCGTCTGATCTTGCGTCCGGAATATGAAACCACCAATCGGGGAGAACTGCTACGCGCCATCATCGCAAACATACCGCTTCCTTTGGTCTGAAAATCAGCAAGGCCGGTGCACTCTACATCACCATAACCCTCCTGCTTGGTTTTTCTGCGGTCAATACCGGCAACAACCTGCTGTTTTTGGTAGTATCGGGGCTCCTGGCCTTCATGTCCATCACCGGTCTGGCCGGTATGCTCAATATCAAGGGGCTTACTCCCGAACTGCTTCCGCCAGAGGAGGTGTACGCCGGTGTAGTCACCCCCTTCAAGCTCCGTATCCACAATACCAAACGACTCCTCCCCTCATTTCTTATTAGAGCTGAATGTGAGGAGGGTCATGGAGTTACCATCCCGTTGCTGCCACGGTCTGGTTCTGTAACAAGAGATGTAGCGCTTACCTTTCCACGTCGAGGACATGCTGTCATCAGGCATATTACCGTCAGTTCTCCTTTTCCGGTCAGTTTTTTTACCCGCTACTGGATATTGCCGACAGAAAAAACATTTATTGTTTTCCCGCATCTTACCCAGGGGTCGGCATTCGGCGATGGATTGGAGGCCAGGCAATCCGGAATCAGCATCCGGCATGACCGGGGCCTGGACGGAGAATTAGAGCGGATTTCCATCTACTCGGGTAGTGAACCACTCAGGATGATCCACTGGAAACTTTCTGCCCGTGGTGACGACCTGCTTGTCAAGGAGTTCGGTCGCCAGGCTGCTACGCCACTCATTATTGACCTCGATAAACAGTATGGGCAAAACCTTGAAGAGCGCATCTCCAGGGCCGCCTGGCTGGTCAGGCGCTGGGTGCGGGAACGACCGGTGGGGCTCAAGCTCGACACCCGTACCATCCCCTCCGCAGCGGGACATCGCCACGGTCTTAAACTGCTGGCAGAACTGGCGCTTTATGGTTTCGATTAGCACACTGATAGCGATTTTGTCTTACGCAATTGCCTTGTGCGGAATTGTGCCGCTCTTTCCCTGGCTGCCCCTGGCGCCGCGCCTTGCAATTGTGGCTGGCATGGCTGCCGGCATCTGGCAGGACCACCGGGGGATCTGGCCGATCAAGAGCTGGCTGCTAAACGCCGCCATCATCCCGGTTTTTGTATTCTACGTGGCCCAATACAGTCGTGCAAATCCGCTCCAGCCGGTAGTGAGCGTATTGGCCATTATGCTGGCGGTCAGGCTCGGCGGTGAAAAGAACGGCCGCTACTACCTGCAGATCCAGGCTCTGTCTCTGTTCTGTCTGGCCGCCTCATCCCTGTTTGACCTCAGCCCGGCTTTCCTGATCTTTTTGTCCATAATGTTATTGCTGGCAGCAATAGCATTGGTGCTGCTTACCTTTTATGCCCAGGATAAGCAAATGGTGTTGTCACGCGCCGACATGCGCCCGGTATTGGCAGCAGGCCTGCTGCTGCCACTTGCTTCATTACCGCTCATGGTATTTTTCTTCCCGATCCTGCCCCGCACCCCGATTCCGCTCTGGAACTTCCTGCACTCCCCTGCTGCTCATACCACTGGCATGGCTGACAAGGTTGAACCTGGTAGGCGTTCAGCTGTTGGCGAGTCGCGGATATTGGCCTTTCGGGCAGAGATGCCCCGTCTGTCGCAACCTCAGCTATACTGGCGTGGCACCGTCTTCAACCGCGTTGAGGGGAGTCGCTGGT
>JBAYZR010000205.1:0-6596 GCA_041672425.1 Pedobacter sp.
TCTATTGATGCTGATTGGCTACGGCGGTAAAGACGAAAAAACCCCACACCTGTCTGGCGATGAAAGTTTCTTCTTCCTGCAAAAGCCACTCAACCTGGATGAATTGGAAAGCCTTGTCATGCGTGCTTGTGAATCCCAGGCCATGAGGCTTGATGGCCCTGCGGATGACTCTGCACGTCAGCCGCATGTACTCTGCTCTACTATCATTGGTCGATGTTCCCCCATGCAGTCGCTGTTTGATATGATCGAAAAAGTTGCTGCATCCAGCGCTACCGTTCTGATCCAGGGAGAGTCTGGCACTGGCAAGGAACTTGCAGCACGAGCCATACACCAGTTAAGCACCCGTAACCCCCGAAATTTTGTTCCGGTAAATTGCGCTGCCATTCCCGATGATCTTTTAGAGAGTGAGCTCTTCGGCCACGTCAAAGGTTCCTTTACAGGCGCCTACGCCAACCGGGCCGGTCGTTTCGAGATGGCTGACAAGGGGACGCTCTTTCTGGATGAAATTGGCGACATGAAGGCAAACCTACAGGTTAAACTCCTGCGGGTTCTTCAAAACAGGGAGTTCGAACCAGTTGGGTCATCCAAGTCACAGAAAGTTGATGTACGAATTATCGCAGCCACTAACAAGAATCTGGAGGAGCTGGTTGCATCCATGAATTTCCGAGAAGACCTCTACTACCGCCTGTCGGTTATCCCTATCACCATCCCGCCTTTGCGGGAACGGCGGGAAGATATCCCGCTGCTGATACATAACTTCCTTACACGTTTCAACAATGACAGGAAACATGCGGTGAAGGGCTTCTCCCGTGAAGTACTTGACATCCTTTGCAACTACAATTGGCCAGGCAACGTCCGTGAACTTGAGAACCTGGTAGAACGGATAGTTACTCTCAAGGATAGCGGTTTGATATTACCCGACGATCTGCCCGAAAAATACCTTGCCGCACGGATACTGGTTCAGGTACCTGGCTTGCCGACGAATGACCTGCTTCCAGAGGGTGGTATCTGCCTTAATACCGCCGTTGATGAGTTTGAAAACAACTTGATTCTGCAAGCTCTGGAACGAACAAGGGGCAACAAGAAAGAGGCCGCCACGCTCCTGAACCTCAAACGCACCACCCTGATCGAGAAACTCAAAAAGAAGAACCTGATCTACGGCGAGGAATAAGTCTCCATGACCATCGATATCAGCAAACAGCTATCGTTACTTACATCCCTTGTGACAAAAGAGCCTCGTGATTCCGCTGAAATCAACTCCACAGCAAAAACAAATGACCTCTTTGCCGGTAAACTGGACAGTATTCTGGCAAATGAAATCCAGAGTTCACAGACAGGCATGACCAGCTCACACTCCTTGGCAGAAGCCCTCAACCTCCAGATGCTCCGGACAACTTTGTCCCTTGCCGGGGATGCGGCAACCGAATCACCTGGTTCGCCGCTGTTCAACCGCCAGTCAACTGCCATTCAGGCCATGGTGAAGGCCTATAGCGCCAACCAAACCGATACAAACATACAGCCGGAAACAGCCACGCAACTCCTGGAGTTGTCCGAATCAGACAGCTTCTCCACCTCTCAACCAACGACAGCAGAAGAAGGGAGCCAGTGGCTAGACCCGATTATCGCCAAGGCCTCCAAGCGCTATGGTATTGAAACAGGGCTGATAAAGGCCATAATAAAGGCGGAGAGCAATTACAACCCCGGCGCGGTTTCCCCTGCCGGAGCAGAGGGCCTCATGCAGCTTATGCCTGACACGGCACGTTCCCTTGGTGTCAACAACTCCTTCGACCCGGAACAGAACATTATGGCCGGAACCAGATTCCTGCGTGATCTTCTGAATCGTTACAACGGCAAACTGGATCCCGCACTGGCCGCCTACAACTGGGGGCCGGGAAACGTTGACAAACAACCTGATCACCTGCCCCGCGAGACAAGAAACTATCTGGCGCGGGTTAAGCAACTCTATACGTCCTGAACCTCACTTTGCTATACTTTCAATTGACAAAACCTCCAAGGTTTTCACTACGTCTGTTTGGAGAAACTAATTTTTCAAGACCCTATATCAGTAAGGAGAAATTCTGATGAACATGAGAATACTATGTTTAGCATGCTGGTGCATGGTCATTGCGATTTCCATTCAGGGATGCGGACTTACATCCGCGCAACGCAAGGAGATCGAGATTTTTGGACAGGCGGCGTCAACACTAGGTGAATCGAGCAAGGATCAATTCGTTGCTGGCCGCGAGAACGTAATTGATATGAAACGGTATCGTCTGGCCATCGAGAAAACCGTACTACCGCCCTATCAGGCTGACAGTGGGATTCCGGCAAGAGATTATTTCTTTTCCAAAAATCTGAACTTGGATGCTAGTCTCGACAAGAACGACATCGATATCCGTGTTGCGGCAGTAGATCTTCTACAGCAGTACGGCAAGTTGCTGGTGGCATTTACCACTGATAGCCATGAGAACGAGATAAAAGAATCGGCTGACGAGTTCGCAAAAAGCGTTGTCAAGTTCCACCACAACCCCATGACGACAGATGAAATTGATGGACTTGGCCAGATCGTTACAGCAGTTGGTGGCATTCTTGTCGAACACAAGAAAAAGGAAGCGCTCGAAAAGGTTGTGCCGAAAGTTTCTCCGTTGATCGACAAGATATGCGACAGCCTTGAACAGGATTTTGACCCCAAGAAAAACGGAATTTACACCAACATCAATACCGTGCAGGACCGATTGGCCAGCGTGGCGATTGAAGGTCTGAAGCTTCCAGGAGATTCAATGAGTGAACGGCTTCTGCTGATCGATGGTTTTGCGTTGGCAGAGAAGAACAAGGGTATCCTGACAACCACATCCAGCCAGATATTGAAGTCGATTGCCTCCTTGAGAAAAGCGAACAGCCAACTGCTAGATGTCATCAAAAATCATAAGGTCGGTCTAAAAGACATCAAAGAATTCGGTGAGGATGTTGCTGATTTATCCAAGGGCATCAAACCATACATCAGTCGGTTCTGATAAATAGGAGAAAAACTCATGGCAAATTTCCAGATAAATGGTGAGTTGCAGTTGTTTGTGGAAAAGTTGAGCGCACTGAAAGACGCGACGTCTGTCAGTGATCCTGATTACTCGGCTCTCAAGGATAGCTACACTGCCGCATCAGACTTGCTGGAAAGTTCCCAGGAAAAAGCGATAACTGACGCAGGAATTGAATACATCGAATTTTCCAAGAAAATCAAGGAAGCGATGCTTATTTTCGATGAGGCCGATAAGAAAATTGCACGGATTTCAAAAGTCGTAAAAATAGCAGCACAGGTTATCGATATCGCCGGAAAAGTCATCGCCAAAGTTTGCTAACAAGGAGAAATACATGCCTGGAGCCTATGTACACATCCATTGACTACTCCACCCGTTCCAGCCGAAGCTTTTGCGGTTTCTCGCACCCATCAAATGATGCCGAATCTTCTTTTGTACCCAATCCTTCAGGGTGGGCTGAGGGTGTCAAACCTACACTTTTTACAAAAATAGAATAACAGCAGTGAAAAGTGAAGTTCCCAACCAGGAAAATGGACACCGACCGCTCAAAGAAACCGGGCGGGCGGGTCACCGCCGGTGCCGTTGTACGGCAAACCGTGGAGTAATCCGTGTTTAGCTGCCCGAAGTCGACTTCCATCGGAATGCGCATAGCACAACATCGGACATTAGACAAGAAAAAAGCCCTTATTTCTAAGGGCTTTTTGTCCTCCAGCGGATGTCGCTGGGCTCTCAAATGGTGGAGGTGAGGGGAATCGAACCCCTGTCCGAAGAACCTACAATCTGAATTACTACACCGTTAGTCAGTTGCTCAATTTAACCGATTATCTGCGCACCTGACAAAGCAGCTAATCAGCGGTCCCGTTAATTTCGGGTTGCGCTACGGGCGTTGCACATCCCAATCCGGTAGTGAATGACGTCCCCGTTGTACCACCGGCATCTTCATTGGGGACGCCTGTTAAGCAGCTAGTGCAACAGGAGTGTTATAATTGTCGGCAATTAAGCCGTTGCAGGTTTATTAAGGTCGGCCACCTGCCCCGACCCGGTGCAATCCAGAAAATCACTTCCCCGTCGAAACCTTTACACCCCCATAAAATCCAAATTTTCCATATCTGCTAATCCTTGTTGCGCGACTTCATTACCTGCGAAATTTCGCGCTGAGTATCCTTCTTCTTCAGGTCTTCGCGCTTGTCATACATTTTCTTGCCTTTTCCAAGCCCGATCTCAACCTTGACCAAGCCATTCTTGAAGTACAGACGCAACGGAATCGCCGAGTAGCCCTGTTCCCTGATGCGACCATACAGCTTGTCGATCTCCTTGCGATGCAACAACAGCTTGCGATTGCGGTCAGGCTGATGATTTTGGCGGTTGCCGAAGTCATATGGTGAAATTGTTAGATTATGCAGAAAGGCCTCGCCATCGCGAACCAGCATAAAAGATTCATTCAGGCTGGCCTTGCCCGCCCGCAAGGATTTCACTTCGGTCCCCTGAAGCACCATACCGGCTTCAAACTTGTCCTCAATGAAATAATCATGATAGGCTTTTTTATTGTTGCAGATTAGTTTCTCACCCATTTTTTTACGATATCAGATATCTGCCTGAAAGGGAATGAATAAGGTCTTCCAGAACCTCTCCTACCCCAGTCTTATCAAAACAACACCCGCCATGATGAACATGGCCGAAATCAGCCTGATTCTGCCGAAGGACTCCCGTAGAAAGATAATGCCGATCAAGACACCGAAGACGATGCTTATCTGTCGAACAGGTATGGCGTAGCTTACCGGTGACATGTTGAGGCCGTAACGGAAGGTCAAAAATGATGCCATCATTATTGGGCCGCTTAATAGAATCAGTCGCCAGTGCTCACGCAGTTCTTCGTTGATCAAGATGCGATATTTGGGTCGAAGCATGTTGCAGGACATCAGCAAGAACATGATCAGCACCAGGATATAGGTGAAGTAGAGCGGCGAATAGTCTCTTACTCCTGTCTTTTCGGCAATAGAGCCAATGGAGTAGATGAATCCTGCCACAAGGGCGTCCCGCACAGACGGGCTGTGCAGGTTGCGGAAGGGGCGCAGCATCTCACCCAGCGAAAGCTTTTGCAATTGGATTGAGTACGTGCCGAAGATCACCAGCAGGATGCCGCAGATACCAGGCGCCGAAAGCCGCTCTCCCAGCAGGGTAATTCCCCATAATGGTACGTAGATCATGGATGTCTGGGAAAGAGGATAGACGACCGACAGGTCGCCGCTTCGGTAAGCGCGGCCATTGAAGAGATGATAGAGCACGAAACAGACCGCACCGGTGGAGACCATCAGCATGGTTTCGGTTCGTGGATAGTTGAATGGCTCGGGAATCATGGGGAGGGTAAGGGTAAAAAGTCCCCCGGAGGCGACGAACATCCACCAGATAAAGATGGTTTTGTGGCGGCTTCTTTTTACCAGCAGGTTCCAGAGGGCATGCATCATCGCCGAAATCATGATCAGGGTAAAGGAGAGGGTGGTCATGGCAGCGCATTATAGCCGACTAAGGTCTGTGTGCGCCAGGTTCAATTCTTGTCCTTATAAGCCTTATAGTTCATAACCTGTATGTCCCCTTCCACCAACTTGACCCCTTTAACCGACTCAACGATCCTGAGGGCGCACTTTTTTTCCTCTTCCGAGGCAAGATAGCCTCTAAGGAGTACCCTTCCTTTATCAACAACGATATTAAAGGGGCGATAGTCCAGGTCGGGAGAGCTCAACAGTGCAGTTTCGATCTTCTTCATCAGGATTGTATTGTCAATGATCTCAGTAGCACTCTTTTCAGCTTCTTTAAGTACCGGATCTTTAGTTGCAGCCACTATAATCTCTACAATCGATGCTGATGATAATCGTGATGTATTAAAGGTCAGGTCGTAGCCCAGCGGATCGGCCCAATTACGGTTAAAATAGAAGTGAATAAAACCACCTCGCTGGTGGTCACTACGGCGAATCATGGAACGGGCCAGATCAGGATCAATCCATTCACGTTCAGCAAAACGCTCCACCCGCTCTTCAAAGTCAGCAATGAAACGTAGCCTGAGGACGTGGCCGCAAGCCTGCAATAGATCCTGACCACCGCGACCATAGAGAATCACATTCCCCTTACGTGCAAAATCAAGCAGTATCAATTCAACAGAATTGAGAGCTGCTGCACGTTTGCGATCATCAGTCGTAATATACGAGGGGGGTTTCTCATCAACCATCTGGAGCATGTCAGGGGCAAGCCCGAACTTGGGTGCACGGGTTTTTATACGAGAACCATCCACCAGCTTGTACTTAAGCTTCTTGGCGACTTCTTCTGCAATCTGGTAGGCGCCTGTACCCATTTCCCGTGAAATTGTAATAACAGCCATCGAAAAACCCTCCCTGGGTTGTGACCCATTTCCCGCGCGATATAGCATGTTGTGATTATGCAAACAAGATGGTAATGCTAATCTATTCGTGATTTTTACTAAGGAGCCTGTTTTGCCAGACTACGCAGTCTTCGTACTCCGCTACATTATATTTGCCGCAGCTCATTCTCTTTTCGCGGCAACGCGGGTAA
>JBAYZR010000206.1:0-6589 GCA_041672425.1 Pedobacter sp.
AAGGCGCTGATATCCAGATACTCAACCGTCATTTCTACTGTTTTGCCCCTCACGGAGTCACCGGTTATATTCTTCTTTCCGCTTCTCACGTATCAGTTCACACATGGCCCGAGAATGGTTATGTGGCATGTGACGTTTTTAGTTGCGGTGACGAGAACGAAACCAATTCCATAGCCCAGAGAATAACTGCCGCTATCCGGCATGAACGCACCCATGTTACGTCTCTACGCCGTGGTTATCGGTACGATAATGACGCGGTTGTTTTGCAACTTCCAGCCGTTGATACAGTGGTACATTGCGAAAATCGCGAAATATGTCCGGTTGTTGACCATTCTCCACAGATAGGCCTTTAGAGCCTTCTCTGATTCTAGTAGGACGTTCTCAAGGAGAACCCATACATGAACTACTTCGATATTTTATGCGCCTCTGGTAACAAGCTCCGAATCCCTGTAACAGAGCTGCTCCATACCTCCCGTTCCCTCTATCAAGAAATAACTGTCTGCGACACATCTCAATTTGGGCGTTGTCTACTATTGGATGACGTCATCCAGACCGCCGAAAGTGATCATGAGATATATGATCGGGCTGTACTGCATAAACTACGTCCTGCCGACCGCACTCTTTTGATTCTGGGCGGCGGCGATGGTTATGCAGCAGCACAGGCTTTGGAAATCAATCCGGAGCTTCGTGTTACGGTAATTGAACTGGATGGCGCTGTTGTTGCTACGGCAAGGGATCATCTGGGCCAGACGGTTTTCAACAATTCGCGAATCGAATTGATTGTAGAGGATGCATTCACTTTTTTACCGCGTTCAGGTACTGCCGCCTTTGACGGCATTGTTTGCGACTTGACCGATTTTCCGGTTGGTTATGATCAGGAACAGGGGGCAGAGTTTTACAGCAAGATTTTTTCCGCATCCGGCGAAGCCCTAAAATGCGGGGGATGGATCGCTGTATATGCCGGGGCTACTGACTTGATGCTCGATGGCGGCGTAAGGGTAGTGGATAGGTTACACGGTTTGTTGGCGCAAAGTTTTGATAAGACGGAATGTGCCGAGGTACTGGTACCCAGCTTTGGCGAGCCTTGTTGTTTTCTATACGGTGAAAGGTAGCGTAACATGGAAATCTACACAACCTTGGAAGAGGCAGGGGAAGAAATACGGCGCAGGTGGCAGGATAAGGCGCTTCGGCAGCAAGTGGATGAGTATTTGGGTGGAGATATCCCCGAAAGTTTCTGTAACAAGCCTCGTGCCGTGCTCTTCAGGAATATCATTATCACCGATACGGAATTTCAGCGTTTTCATGAATTGTCAAAGAATGCCGGTCTGGAACCATTGGGGCTGGAATTTTTGGGAGACAGATTCTGCACACGCAACGCCGACAAACTACGACTGGGCAGAATTGACATCTTTGAAAAAATGAACCGGAAGAATGAGCCAATAATACGCTGCGAACGGATCATTGACTTCAAAGGCAATGATAACAGAAGGCTAACGGATGTGGAGACAATCTGGGGGCAAAAGCTGGTTGATCTATATCACGGACTGTTGCAGGCAGATGGCCGCAGAACAGAGGTATTCGACATGTCGGACTGGATTGAAAGAAATGGCCGCACTGCTGCAAAATACTATGAAAAGTTTTTTGCCTTTTTCATCTGCCATGGCGTCCTTATTGAAAACTTTATAGACACCGGTGAAGAGAGCGGTTTCCTCAACGAGGTGGTTTATCCTGCCTTTTCGAGCGTATGCCGCGTATTTGGGGTAACACCGCTGGTGAGTAGATTGTTTACCGAAGAAGAGATAACCAGATGCGATCAATGGTATTTCCCGGCTGAGATGAAAGACAAACTCCATGAGATCAGGTACAACACCAAAGGAAACGGACAATAAATGAATCACGAACAGGATATATATACCTCACTGGAAGAGGCTGGGACAGAGATCAAGCGTAGGTGGCGGGACAATGGGCTGCGGCAACAAGTATCTGATTATCTGGGAGGATTGCCCGACTGTTTCATCCATGAACCACGTGCCGTGCTGTTCAGGAATATTGCCAGCCCGGATATCGAGTTCCATCATTTTGTCGAGCAAGCTGAACGTGTCGCACTTAAACCGGTCTGTCTGGAGTACCTGAATGACCGGTTCTGTACCCGGAACGCGGACAAAATATGTCTGGCGAAATTGGCCATATTCAACGGTCGCAACAAGCACGGCGCCGCCATGATTTCCTATAAAAAGGTGATCGACCTCAAAGCTGCCGACAATAAAAAGTTTAGCGTAATTGATACGTTGTGGGGGCAGAATTTCGTAGAGTTCCATCATGGCTTGTTACATCAGCATCTGCCCGGTATGGAGATATGTGATGTATCTGATTGGCATAATTTCAAGGATCGGCATGCCGCGGATTACTACCGGTACTTTCTGGCATTTTTTGTCTGTCATGGGGTGTTGTTCGAGAACTTTGTGACAAATGAGGAAGAGGCGGTATTTTATAACGCAGTTGTTTTTCCGGCAATGGCGGAAGTGACGGAGCGTTTTGGGGTAAAGCCGCTTATTGTTCCAGCTATCGCTGAAGAGAAGCTGCAAGATGAGTATTGGTGGTGCTATCCTGCTCATATTGAGGAGAATAAACATTATGAACAATCAACCCATTGATGCAGTAGAAGTAAATAGCGCCGTCTCACCAAAGTCTGTTCGACGTGCTAGAGTTGCTGAGCTGGCTGTCGGCATGACAACATCTTACGGCATTAATGCAAGCTTCGATTACCTTCTTTATCCCTTCGTTATTTACAAACTTGGCATTATCAAGGGCGGCATGGTCATGACTTGCTTGGCCTGCGCAGTGAATCTCTTAACTCTGAGATTCTACGACTGGTCCAAACGGGATTGGTTGGGGATCGAGATGATCAAGGGAATGAAAGATTATCAGGGGGATAGCAGTTTGGGATGTTTTACCGCTTGGATACTGCGGCGAAGCGACCCGGTAGTTTTCTTCTTTCTCTCCATCAAGGAAGATGCCTTCATCACCATGATCTACATGCGCCACGGCAGCCACCAGTACAACGGCATGTCAGCCCGGGACTGGCGCATTTTCCTCGGCAGTGTTGCCATCTCCAACATCTATTGGACCTTGGCGGCATATATGGGAATTTCGGTTGTAGAGTGGGTTTGGGAATTGGTGAAAAACAGCGTATTGTGATACCAGTATTTACCATCGCAATAATATTAATGCCCTGACAAATCCAGGTGTCATATGCGGCTACCTTCAACCACACCCCAGCCAGCGGTTTTAAGAGTGGAGTCAATATGTTAGCTCGGGTTTCGGCTTCGTTCATCTACACGACCTAAGGATAGATTCTACGAAGACCATTAACGGAATATCTCGCCCGATTGTTTGATGAATTCGAGGAAGTTAATGCAGGGGACAGAAACATCTTTCAAGGAACAGACTGCCGGTATTTTTCTCTTGGTGGGTTCTTTGGGGTGAATAGCCTGCCGTTCTTCATCTGATATCAATTCGGCTTTATATGCTCTTGCCGTTGCAATAATGAGTAAATCATTTTCTCCAACACCCTTGGGATGGTATTTATCATCAACAATGCCAACCAGTTTTTTGATCCGCATGGCCTCATTCAGAACCGCATTATTGATATCTACCCGTTCAATGTTGTTATCCTTGAGCCAATCAGCGCAGTCAGGCGTTTTGTTTTCTACTTCTTCAAATGCCACACTTGGCATTGCGATTCTATTCGCCTTAATCTGAACTGATATCCACTCCCATAAGCCTGGAAACTGACGGATTGGATAGTTATCCCATGCATAGATCATAGATGATGCATCAAAGACCGGCATAAAGGTTCTCCAACTGATGCAGGTCTTTGATCTTCAGGCTGTCAAGATACGTGCTTGCCTTGGCGAGTGTGATATGTCTGGCATTAAGCGCATCAAGTACCGTGCGTACAAATGTATCACCAAACAAATGCTTTGGTTCTCGATATCGGTACTGTCGTGTTCCATCTGCTTCCTGAACAGGTAGTTTCGACCGCCATTGGCGATATGCGTTGTACTGGCTTTGAGTCAGACGACCTGCATCCAGTAAGCGACGTAAAATTACCTCGGCACTCACACCCCATGCTTTCCGTTGTGGTGCAAGCCAGCCATCGTATCGAGACGCATCATGAGGGCGACCTGCATCCCGAATGGTCGCCAAAAAAACATCAGGCACCAGCAGATGACCGGCAAATGCATTTGCATCACGTTCGTTGCCTTGGTGAGAGTGGAAATCTTGGTCATCATCAATCGAACTGGTTTTATGAAGTAACAGGTGCGCCAGCTCATGCATGAGCGTAAACGATTGCTGAGTATCAGAAGATTGCTTTTTGATTACTATTACTGGACAGGCAGGATCATACAGGGCAAAACCGAGAATCGGATTTTGTTTAGGAATCTGCCACTTGCCATTGTACCCATTAGTACGAAAAACCAACAGACCTTGCGCTTCAACCGCGTCACGATACGAATTAAAGTTATTCTCTTCAGCTAGACCCAGCCATTTGCGTACAATACTGGCAGCTTCTTGCGGTTTTTCACTGGTTAGTTCCGGTGGAGTAAACTGCAACCGCTCCGCATCATCCAGGTCTTCACGTAAGCTCAAGTAGACAGCACGTTGCTTTTCAACCCGCTCAATCAGCTTTTTCAGGCTGGAGGATAACTCAGGTTTCTGGTTGGCGAGAGTACGGAATTGGGGCGTGTGTACCTGTGCAGCATCGACCGGCCCAGACTCAAGAAAGAACAGAACCCCCCGACCAAAGTACTCAGCCACCTTGCGCAATTGGTTGAACGTCATACCGTCTTCACCGACCATGACGTGCTCCATGCTGGAAGCAGCGATACCAAGTTCGTAAGCAAGATCGTCAGGAGTTATGCCGTAATCAGCACAACACCATGCAATACGTTCCTGATTTATAGACTGTATACGTTCCATAATCTCGTCATTATATCGATGTAATGTGTTTCTGCAAGGATATTGCTACAATGCCCCAGAGAAGGCTTGATCCAGCAGCTCAGAAACAGATTGACAATAATGCCTGGATTTATTTAGTTTGCGCAATAGTTGTCAACTTTCAAGTCGTAAACGCCATAAGAAGTATCACCGCAAGCCCAGGTAACTACATCCGCATCAGTTCCAACATCGAATCCGGCATTGCCCCGCTGAACATATCTCTCAGGCTGGATGGATCATTCAGCATTGCCAACCCGCAAATCAACTTCAGCGGGCCGGTTCCAATTACGTTGAGAGCGGGGGCAAGTCCGACTGACTTCACGACCGCGCTCACGGTTGAAGGGACATACACCTTTACAGCAAGCGCTGTTGGGCCGGATGGGCAGATGTATAGTGATACGGTGCTGATAACGGTGGTGTCGTTGACAAAATTGGAGAACCTGCTGAAAGGGAAGTGGGAGGGGATGAAAACGGCTATAATTAACGGGAATATAGATACTGCTCTTAGCTATATGGTTGCAACTGTTCAAGATAGATACCGAACAATTCTCACGGCGCCTTCTTATGAAGCTGCTGCAAGATTCTCTGAAATCAGCCGTATTGAAATATTTACTGTCAATGGCAGGGCTGTACAGGCGGGGGCTATCAGGCTGGAAGATAGCGTGGAATACGCATATCCACTTAATATTGTACAGGATGTGGATGGCATCTGGAAAATAGTTGGATATTAATAGAGGAGTTACCATGAAAACAATTAGAGCAATCGTAATAATATCGACGTTTTTTCTTCTTACAGGTTGTTACCCAGGCATCAGAGGCAAAGTGGTGGATGGAGTAAGCGGTAATCCTCTCAATGGCGCAGTAGTCTTGGCACAGTGGACTACAACAGGCGGACTGCCCGGACTCAGCCATCATAGTGTTTACAAGATAGAAGAAACCGAGACTGATAAGGATGGTATGTTTTCAATATCAGGTGTCTACAACCCTTTTGTAAATCCGCCTGAAATGGTTGTCTACAAAAAAGGATTTGTACCCTGGCGGAATGATAAGAATTTTAAAGATAAGAAGTGGACACTGTACGACGATATTATTTGGAAGAACAATATAACTTACAGGTTGGAGCAGTGGAGAGATGAGTATTCAAAAGAAGCACTGAGCCTTTTTATAGGTAGTGGAATAATTGGTTCTAATTTCAACATAACACCAAAATATTCGACTATAAAATCTGCCATCTCAAAAGAAGTGCAAACAGAAATTGATATGCTAAGAAATAATAAGTAGGAGTTATATATGAAACTAGCTAAAATATTTGCTTTTATTATATTACATTATATCTGTTTTTCACCCTATGCATATTGTTTCGATGACAAAATAACACATCCAGATATAACCGAAAGAGCTATTACTAAATCATATCTAAATAATTATATAGTCAATTCGTTAGGGATAACAGAAGGTATTGAAAAACAAATCACCACCTATTTGTTCCCCACCAGCCAAACCATATTGGAATGGCTTAAGAAGGGTTCCAAAGACGAGGACTCTCCGACCTGCCGTGCGGCAAATCATTTCCATGATCCTCTTAAAG
>JBAYZR010000207.1:0-6579 GCA_041672425.1 Pedobacter sp.
AGAGCAAGGTTTGTTCCAGGTCACGTTCACTCAGGTTGATTCGCCGCCCGACGCACGACACAGCCTGATTCAGACTGCGGGGAGTCCAATCAGATGCCATGGCCGAAAAGGCCACCTCCATCAACCCAACCAGATCCTCATGCCTGACGTTGCCGGCGGCCGAGATGATAATCTCCTCCGGATGGTATCGGTTCATCTTATAGCCGACAATTGTGTCGCGGGATAGCGACAATATTGTTTCTTCCGAACCGAGTATGGAATATCCCAAGGGCTGGTTGCACCAAAAGTTCTGGTGAAATCTGTCGTGGATACACTCTTCTGGATTGTCGTCCCTCATCTTGATTTCCTGTAAAATGACTTTCCGCTCCCGCTCGAGCTCTTCGGCGGGAAAGGTGGAATGCAGGAAGATGTCAGTCATAAGATCCGTCATGCGAGGCAGGAACTTTGCCAGCACCTTGGCATAATAACAGACATACTCATGGCCGGTAAAGGCATTCAGGATACCTCCCATGGAATCGATTTCCAGAGATATCTGACGCGCGGTACGGCGTTTGGTCCCCTTAAAAAGAAGGTGTTCTATGAAATGAGCTATCCCATTGACTTCCTTCGATTCATGCCGCGTGCCGTTGGCCACCCATATGCCCATGGATACGGTATGCATATGTTCGACGCGCTGGGTAATGACGCGTACACCATTGTTAAGTATTGTGGAGGTTATCATACTGGCAATCATACCCGGTTTTTAAGAAAAATCCAGTTTCATCTGGACGAATCTTGCAGATAACAAAGTATCGCTTGCGGCGCCTGTCGGTTATTTGTTAATAGTAACAGATAAAAAAAGACAACCATAGAGCACACGGACACGGAACTGAAGGCGTCCGCACTCCTGAAAAATGGAGCGACAATATCAATTCGGATTCCCGAATTCACAAGGAATATCCATGAACATAATTCCGACCAACATACCTGATATCATCATCATAGAACCAAAGGTTTTCGGTGATGATCGAGGTTTTTTTTTCGAGAGTTTTAACGAGCGGATCTGGCAAGAGCTAACCGGCCTGGATGTCCATTTTGTCCAGCATAACCATTCGCGCTCGGACAGCGGTGTCCTGCGCGGCCTTCATTATCAGATTCAACACCCACAGGGCAAACTGGTACGGGTCATAGCCGGCGAGGTCTTTGACGTGGCCGTGGATATTCGCCGCAACTCTCCCACCTTCGGCATGTGGGCCGGGACACACCTTTCGGCGGACAACAAGCGACAGATGTGGGTACCGGCTGGATTTGCACACGGATTCTATGTCACCTCCGATTATGCCGAATTTCTTTACCTGACCACGGATTTCTGGTCGCCGGAACATGAGCGCTGCATTGCCTGGAACGACCCGGATTTGGCAATCTCCTGGCCGCTGACCGGGGCCCCTGTTGTCTCCGTCAAAGACCAGCATGGCGCCTCCTTCAAGGTAGCCGACCTGTTCCCATAAAGAACCCTTCCCCCCGCCCTTGACATGTACTGATAATTTCTTGATTTTTTACGCTTTTACGTTAATATGCTCATGTTTTAAATTTTTCAGGGGGATTTATGCCAAAAGTACTTATTCCGCTTGCAGACGGCTTTGAGGAGATCGAGGCACTAGCCTTGGTGGATATACTCCGCAGGGCTGAAATTGTTGTGGTACTTGCCGCTCTGCAACCAGGCCATGTTGTCAGCGCATGCAAAGTCAGCATAATTCCCGATGAGACCATCGACAACGTAACCGCCAACGATTTCGACATGATTATCCTTCCCGGCGGTCAGCCGGGCGCCGACAACCTGATCAAGGATTTCCGGATAAAACGCCTGCTGAACGAATTCAACTCGACCGGCAAAATGATCGGTGCAATTTGTGCGGCGACAATAGTACTCGCTGAAGCCGGGCTCATTAGCAACAGGAAGGTTACATGCTACACCAGCTACCGTGACAAACTGGGTAATGCTCTTTATGAAGACAACCCGGTGGTTTCCGATGGGAACATCATTACCAGTCAGGGACCAGGTACTGCTATTACGTTTGCCTTGGCCATAGTCTCCCGACTGGCCGGAAGACACGTAGCTGAAGCAATCGAAAAGGACCTGTTGGTACCAGCCGCACACATCGAACGTGCAATATGGGACCAGCAGCTCTTTAACAACACTATCCAGTCGCTGGTTGGAGCTCTTGAGATGAAAGACTCCTATACTCAGGGGCATGCCAAGCGAGTTACGGAATACTCTCTGAGCATCGGGTCAAAACTGAATCTCCCAGATCACGAACTTCGAGATCTTTACCTTGGAGCCGTGCTTCATGACATCGGCAAGATAGGCACCGAAGAAACTTTGCTCAACAAACCGGGAGGCCTCAATTTAAGAGAAGAAACCCTGATTCGTGAACATCCGCTCAAAGGGACGCTCTTCATCGTTGGAATCGAAAACCTGAGCCACATTGTCCCCACCATTCTGCACCACCACGAACGCTGGGATGGCACTGGTTATCCCGGTCGCCTGAAAGGGGAACAGATTCCGCTCCATGCCCGTATCGTGTCCATTACCGATTCTTTTGACGCCATGGTTTCCACCCGTTCCTATCGCCCGGCTTTGAACAAAGAGGCCGCCATCCGAGAACTACAGAAACAGAAAGGGACCCAATTCGATCCTTTTATCGTAGATGTCTTCATAGAATGCCTGAACGATTCACCATTTGAGATGAATGATTTTAGTTATTACTTTTGAACTTACCAGCCTGAAATCGGAATTATCGTATTCTGCTCGTAGTTTCAGAATGGGTAGTGTCGGCATATAGTTGACATGATTAGTAACTGACCGTTTACTCTATGATTTGAGAATTTGCTTGTTTGACACAAGGTGCTGATTTTTCATGCAATTATAGATTTGTGTCAACTAAACACAGACATCACTTTATGTTACCTCGTTGGTTCCCATTGTTACAGCTCCCGTAGCATACTCTGCCAGGCTTCCTTCAACTCGGCCAGTTCGGCCCTGATAATAATGTTCCCTTCGATAGCCTCAATGGAAAGAACAGTCTCATCCGTTACTACTCCAATCAGTGAACAGGCATCATCACCCATAATTGCCTCGAAGGCATCTGCATGCTCTCTTTTCACCGTAACCAGCAGGCGCGACGCCGACTCGGAGAAGAGCAGCGCCGCGTTGGTCCACCCCTTTTCAGCCCCTTTCCAGGGAACTTGGGACAGGTCGATGGAGATGCCGAATCCGCCGGCAAAGGCTGACTCGGCTGCCGCCACAGCCAATCCTCCGTCGGACAGGTCGTGACAGGAGGCCACGAGTCCCTGTAGTACCGCCCCATGATAAGCCTGGTAGCGGGCATAGGCAGTGGCTGCATCAACCTTGGGCACGTTGTTGCCGATGAATCCTTTCATGGCTAAATATTCCGAAGCGCCAAGCTCATTAGCGGTGCAACCCAGCAGGTATACAAGATCACCGGGACGCTTGACATCCATGGTGACCGCTTTGCGGGCATCCTCGATCTTGCCGATCACCGAGAAGAGCAGCGTAGGCGGGATGGAGATCTTAGTCGTGCCGTCGTAAAAATCGTTCTTCATTGAGTCCTTGCCGGAGATCAACGGCAGGTTGTAGACCATGCAGATATCGTACAGCGCCTGGTTGGAGCGGACCAGCTGGGCCATCTTGTAGGGGCCGTCCGGGGTCTTGTCCGACAGTACCGGATCGCACCAGCAGAAGTTGTCCAGTCCGGCCACCAGGTCAAGCGAGCCGCCCACGGCCACGTAGTTGCGCAACGCTTCGTCCACGGCGTTGGCGGTCATCTGGTAGGTGTCGATGTCCGAGTAGCGCGGGCAGATGCCGTGGGCCGTCACCACTCCCTCGAAGGACTCCAGGATCGGTCGCACAATGGCAGCATCAGAGGGGCCGTCGTTGTTTACACCGGTGAAGGGCTTGACTACCGAGCCCCCCTGTACCTCATGGTCATAACGCCGGACCACAGACTCCTTGGAACAGATATTGAGCGCCGACAGCAACTGTTTCAGCTCTTCGGTGTAATCCTCTTTTTCCTCCAGCAGCGGTTCCGGGTGCTGCGGAGGGGTCCACTTGGCTGGCAGCTGCATGGGAGGCAGTCCCTCATGCATGAATTCCATCGGCAGCCAGGCAACGGTCTGTTCACCATGCAGGATATGAAATACGCCGCTGTCGGTGAACTCGCCCAGTACCGTGGCCTCCACGCCAAAGCGCACAGCCATGGCCAGGAATTCGTCGATCTGGTCGGGCGGCACAGCCAGGGACATGCGTTCCTGTGCCTCGGAAATAAGGATTTCCCAGGGATTGAGACCGGGGTATTTCAGGGGCGCCTTGGCAAGATCCATCCGGCAGCCGCCGCATTCGCCAGCCATCTCACCGATGGAGGAAGAAAGCCCGCCAGCGCCGTTGTCGGTGATAAAACGGTACAACCCCTTATCGCGGGCGCGGATCAGGAAGTCGAACATCCGCTTCTGGGTGATCGGGTCGCCGATCTGCACCGCCGTGACCGGCGAGTTCTCGTTAAGCTCCTCGGAGGAGAAGGTGGCGCCGTGGATGCCATCCTTACCGATGCGGCCGCCGGTCATGACGATCAGATCGCCCGGTTTGATCGATTTTTCATGGGAGGGGTGGCCGTTCAGTTCAGCCGGCATCAGACCGGCCGTGCCGCAGAATACCAGAGGTTTTCCGGCAAAACGTTCGTCAAAGACCAGTGAGCCGTTGATCGTGGGGATACCGCTTTTGTTGCCGCCATGCTCGACCCCTTCGACAACGCCTTCGTAGATGCGGCGTGGATGTAAAAGGCGCGACGGTAGCGGCTTATCGTAGAACGGATCGGCAAAGCAGAACACATCGGTATTAAAGATCAGCTTGGCGCCGATACCAGTGCCGAATGGGTCGCGATTAACCCCGACAATGCCGGTCAGAGCCCCGCCGTATGGGTCCAGGGCCGATGGGGAGTTGTGTGTCTCGACCTTGAAGACCAGGGAGTGCGTATCGTTGAATTTGATGACCCCGGCATTGTCCTTGAAGACGGAGAGACAGAAATCCTTGTCGCCCAGTTTTTCCCGGACATCCTTTGTTGTACGCTGAATAAAAGACTTGAACAGGGACTTGATCTCCTGTTTGTTACCGTTCTCATCCTCGTACTGCACCGTACCGGCAAAAATCTTGTGTTTGCAGTGTTCGGACCATGTCTGGGCCAGGCACTCAAGCTCCACATCGGTTGGCCGGGTACCCAGCCCCATCTTTGCGCGACCTGCCAAAACATTTGCATCGCGGTAATGGGCCTGGATAATCCGCATTTCATCAAGGGTCAGGGCCAACACCCCGTCCTTGCTGATGCGCATCAGCTCTTCGTCGGGAACCTCCAGATCAATCTCTTGTACGGGCGACCGGTCGGTCGCCCGTACGGATTCGGTCACCTTGGGCACGATTGTTGGAAAGCCGCGCCTGGCCACAAACTCAGGGGCCGGGAGAATCGAGTAGCGCTGAATCAGGGTATTGCAGAGCAGTCCAGTGGCGATCTTCTCTACATCAGCCAAAGTTAAAATTCCCTCTCCCCCAGGGAGAGGGGCAGGGTGAGGGTGGGTTCTACCTTTGAGCAGATACTGCACCGCGTAATAAACACCTTCGCCAACGGCAAAGGGACGACCGGTCAGATAGCTAAGCGCCTCGCGGGCCGTACGCCCTACGTTGTCTGTCACACCTGGGCGAAACCCGGTTTCCACCACAAAATCGAAACCTGTAGCCAGTGGCCGGTCGATACTCCAGACCTGGATAACCGGATCGCTGAAGGGGCCGCACGCAGCCTGCTCCAGTTCGCTCTGTGAAAGGGCTGCATCGACTGTATAGACATCTATGGTGCGAACCTCGGCAACAGCCAGGTGCAGGAACTGTTCTATCTCGCGCTTGATCCGTTCACCGCGTGCATCACGTATGCCTTCTTTCAGGGCAATCTCTATTCTGTTGGGCATGCTAGTCCAGTCCTTTTTCCATAATCACCGTTCTAATGGGAAACGGTATCCCTATACCGCCTTCATTAAAGCGACGCAGTATCAGCGTGTTGATCTTGTCGGTGGTTGCGAACAGCTTGCCGTATTCATTGACCCAGAAGAACAGGGACATGTTTAGCGCTGAATCGCCGAATGCTACAAAATACGACTCAGGCAGCGGATCACGCAGAACATCCTCCACCTCCAGGGCCGTTGCCGTAAGGATCTGTTTGACTCTATCCACATCGCTGCCATATGCCACTCCGATATCGATGCGCCCTTTAACGCGGGCATCGGGGAAGGCCTGGTTAATCAGCATGGTATTGCACAGATCGGAATTGGGGATGATCAACAACTGGTTGTCCAGGGTCTTGATCTTGGTGCTGCGCAGGCCAATGGCAGCCACGTCCCCGATCTGTCCAGTTGCCAGCTGGATTCGGTCACCGATCCGGAAGGGCTGATCGATCATCAGAGTGAAACCGGAGATCATGTGGGCCAGGGTATCCTTGGCCGCCAGGCCGATGGCCAAGGAGCCGATTCCCAGGGCGGTAA
>JBAYZR010000208.1:0-6577 GCA_041672425.1 Pedobacter sp.
TCAACGGCGCTTCGCGGGTCTCCGTCGAGGCGGCGAGAAGCTATTCGCTCAAGGAAACCACCCCTGCCACCGTTACCGCTCCGGCCAACGCCAACATAGGGGACCCGGCCCAGTATTTGGCGGATGCCGCCGCTTTCATGACCGTTGCTTCCGATCTCGGTCCCCGGTTGTTCACAAACGTTGCTGACGATCAGAAGAAGTATTACCACCTTCAGTCGGGCATCGAACTGGTCAGTGCCGTGGGTACCGATCTGACCTTGGACACGGCATGGAATCTATCAGCCAGACCGGGCGGCGAAACAGGGATACTGACCTTGCGGGCCGGAGGCAACCTGCTCATCAATCAGAATCTTATCGATGCCCCGACTGCAATGGCCAAACTTTACAGTGTCAAGAGCGCAACAACCGAGGCCATGCAGGATTCCTGGGGGATCAATCTGGTTGCCGGAGCAGGCAATTCAAGTTCAGCCAACTATCTGGCAGCTGAGACCGGAACCGGCGACCTGACCATTGCCAGCGGCAAGACGGTCTATAGCGAGAACTCCCAGATCAATTTTGCCGCCGGACATGACGTGAACCTGAACGGCTCTACAGCCACAGCCGGACCGGGCTTCATGATCAACACCCTGATGAAATACAATCTGGGGAGCTACGGCGGATCTGTGCGCGGCATGGCCGGAAACAACCTCAACCTCACCGCCAACGGAAGCGCTATTCAGACCGCCCTCGGCAACATCGACATCAGGGCAGCCGGGGACCTTAACCTGGGGACACAATCCAACACCGGCGCGATCCGCACTACCGGCGAATACGACAATTCGCAGAAGATCGAGACAATGCCCGGAACAGGAATTTTCGTTGATGCCGGACCGTCCAGCTACTGGACCTATCACAACGGCGGCAGCATCAGCCTGGATGTGGCTGGATCGGTGAACGGCAATCTGGAAGCAGCCAACGGCTGGGATGGCGCCTATATCGATCCGACTGTGTCTGTAAAGGACAAGGTATATTACCCTTGGTATCTGGCGGCCGGTTTCGGCGGCAAGGAAAAGAGTGGTGGTAGTGATGTTAATGTGCCGGTCACGGTCGGGATCGCCACCATGGGGGGCGGGGATATTACTGTGCGGACCGGCGGCGAGTTGCTGACCCAGGTTGGCGCGTTCGGCAGCTACAACCAAGGGAACCTGGACATCGTCAGCGGAGGGGACATGATCGGTCGCTTCCGGGTCATGAACGGCACAGCGACTCTGACCAGTGGCGGAGCTTTTGGCAGGGATGAGTCAAAAAATCCGACTTGGCGCTCGGTGATCGAGATGGCGGACGCGCGTCTCAGTGTGGCGGCCCAGGGGGATGTCAATTTGGGCACCGTGCTGAACCCGGATAACAGCCGCGACCGGATCTTCTTCGGCAATACCGATAAAAAGTTCTGGAACATGACCTATTCCAAAGATTCAAGCGCAGCCATCAGCTCACTGGGCGGGAATGCGACCTTTTACGGCACGGATGGTTTTAATGCATACAACTTCACCGGTAGTTCAACATTGTTAAGTTCGCTGTTAGTCAGGCAGAGAGTTCTGCCCGTTACTTTTACACTGGCGGCTGCCGACGATCTGAACATCCGCAATGAATTTTACCTGGCGCCATCCACCACTGGAAACCTGGGGCTGTATGCAGGGGGCAACCTGAACGGCGCATACAAGAAAACAGGTGAGAGTAAGGTTTCTACAGCCTCTATAAAAATGGCTGATGTGGATGTTGACAGCTACTACGAAAGGCAGACTGATACCGGTGATAAGAAAACCGCCATTCTGAAAGCCGATCCTGGGCCAAATTCAAGAAGCATAGTGATCGACCACCGCGACGATCCTGTGCCGGTTATCGTCAGGGCTGGCGGTGATATTGATACGGTCAAGCTGGTCTTGAACAAACAGGCCGAGATAACTGCCGGGGGCGATATAAAACTGCTGAATTTCATCGGCCAGAATAACAGTGTGGACAGTGTGACAATTGTCTCGGCACAGGGGAATATCGACCAGGGTATAAAGTCAGAAAATCTGTCCGAGATAAAGGTCGGCGGTCCCGGCACCTTGCTGGTCGAGGCTGGCAAGGACATTAACCTGGGCAATTCGAGTGGCATCGAGTCGATCGGCAATAGCTTCAACCGTGCCTTCACCGGCGAGGATACCGACAGCAGCCTAATAATCACTGCCGGGGCAAAACAGCGCATGCTACCGACCGATGCCGACAGCGGCGCGACCAGCCTGGCAGCGGATTACTTTTCAATCCTGCGCCAGGCAGGAGATGATTATTCCAATCTCAAGGCAGCCGGCAAGAACGAAGAGGCGCTGAGCCGCATCGAGGATGCCCGTACCGAGATCAGGAAATACTTTGACGAACCGACGGGGTCCGATGGCTCCGGAAATATTACCATGATCGACTCGCTGATCCGTTCCCGCAAGGGGGACATCTATTTGATGGCCCGGGGAGATGTCAATGTCGGCAGGTCCAGCGTATCGGATTCCGCCGGAAGCAAAAAGGATACCGGTATCACCACAACTTTCGGTGGCAGGCTCAACATCTATACCGGAGGCGACCTGAACGTCAACGAATCACGCACGATGACCTTCATGGGTGGGGATATCCTCATCTGGAGCGACCAGGGCAACATAAATGCAGGCCGTGGATCCAAGACAGCGCTCAGCTCGCCTGAATCAGCTAGACCTGATTACGATAACAACGGAGTCCTGATCGGACTTCTGGCTCCTGCACCGGCGCTCGGCAGCGGGGTCCGCGCCAGCACCTATGACCCGGACGGCTCGGGCGGGCCGCTGCAGATGCCGTTGCCAGGCGATATCTACCTGTTCGCCCCCAAGGGGATCATCGACGCAGGCGAGGCAGGCATAGCAGGCGGCAAGGTCACCCTGGGCGCTACCCAGGTTCTGAACACCAAGAACATCAGCTTTTCGGCCGGTTCGGTGGGCGTTCCAACCTCCAGTGACAGTTCAGTCAGCCTTGGCGCCCTGGGGGGCAACAGCAACCTGGCCGACAGCAGCAAGATGATCGAGACCGCCACCTCCGGCGGTGCGTCCAAGGAAAACGCTCAGCGCAAGATGGTACAGCCGATGGATGATTTCCTGTCGAAATACCTTGATGTAAAGGTTATCGGCTTCGATGCGGATACCATACCGGCCAGTGATCAGGATACCAAGGACGAGCAGGAGAGGAAGAAAAAGAAGAAATAAAGCATTAACCCCTCCCGGCCTCCCCTTAAACCAAGGGGAGGAGCAAAACATTGACGACCAAACCTCCGAGGTTTCCAAAACCTCGGAGGTTTTCTTGTAGTGTCTGCGTAGGGGCGAAGCATAAGCCTCACCTGCTTAGCCGCCCTTTTTGCCACGGAATAAATCAAGCATGGTGGGCGCGAATCCATTTTTCCAGAATGGGGTCGACTGTCCTCCAGGCGCCGTCTCTTTCTTCTATGTAGTCAAGTTGTTTCAGCTTTCCGACAGCCATCCGTACACTGCTGGCAGCCCCGAGCTGATTGTCTCGCAGATAGCTGCTTGCATAGAGATTTGCCGTGGGGTTGTTCGCAATTGCTTTGAGAACTTTTTTCTGGTTGACAGCCAGCCCTACGAATACATTCTCGCAATCCGAGGATTCGGATCTGATGAGTTCAGCCTTTGCTTTCTCCAGATCGTTTACCCCCGATTCGATTGCATCAAAATACAGAAGCGCCAGTTTCTGCGTGTAGTATGCATACCCACTGGTAAACGATACGATCTGTTCAGCAAGCGCCGGGGAGATGGGATGCCCGGCCAGCGCGAAGCGGTCAGCTACAAAATTGGCAAACACGTCGCGCGGCATGCTTTCGAGCTCAAGCTTCATGGTGCTTTTGTAGAATGGCCGGGTCTTGTTCTCAAACATATCTTTCAATATCGTACGCCGGCTTCCCATGAACATGAACGATACCATCTCAGCTCTTTGCATACCCTCACGCAAAAATGCTTCGATCTGTTTTGATTCCTTAAGCCCGCAAATCTCCTGGAATTCATCAAGGACGATGCACGCTCTGCGGTTGTGCTTCTTGCAGTACGCATCAAGTGACGAGATGACGTCTTTAATGCATACCGCCGGGGATGACTCGCCCAGGGAAACATCAAATTTCGGAGTCTGCCCGGCTGCATCGTAAGAAAGTGTAAATTTAACATGTGAGAAAAACTCACTTACCTTCTTGAGAAAGGTTGTTTTTCTCGCGGCATTTGCCCCGAGCGCATTGGCAATCCCGCTATAAAGCAGCATTGCAACTTCGTCTATGGAAGTGACTGAAAACAATTCTACATACACATTATCCATGTCGGTCAGACCTGTCTGCACAACGTTGGCGAGACTTGATTTGCCGAATCTTCGAGGCGCATAAACGACTACATGGGCGCCATTGCGCATGTAGTTCTGTAGTTTTTCTATCTCCACCACGCGGTTACAAAATTTGTCCATGGAGATGCTTGAAATTGAAAACGGGTTCATGTGGTCTCCTTTCGTGCTGATCTTGCTGATATTACGTTACCCATGGATGCAGCACAATGACAGTCTTGACGGATAAAAACAGTATTACGCCTGTAGTAACGCCAAGTTATAAATTGCGTAAAGTACGCAACGCAAAGTACGTAACGCATTATACGCAAATATATGTTTTATGCCAGTCGTACTTGATCTGGAATTGGAATTAGTGATGAAAGGGGACCTTCGAAGCGTATTTGAGTACTACGAAAAACCCCGGGGGTATATCAGCAGGGAACATCTCCACGTAAAAAGGCCGCCAGGATGGGTGGCCTTTTTGTTTGATAGCGGAAATTTAACTCAATTTTTATGTGACTGACCTGAAACTGTAACATTGATAGTTTATAGTGCATTGATTGTAATTGCTGAGTAAAAAAATGATGAGGATAGCCCCTGCATTCAATATAGACAAACTCAGAAAGACCGGAGGAACAATATGGTACGAGTTGGAATTAAAAAAATGGCGGGAATGGTGGGTGTGATTATTCTGCTCACACTGGTGTCCGGCATTGGGAGCGCGGATGCCTGGTGGGACGCCAAGTGGCAGTACCGCAAGAAGGTTGCCTTTGATGCAGGTGAAAAAGGGGGCAATGTCAAGGAAAGCCTTACTGATTCACCGGTGCTGGTTCGACTGCACAGCGGGAACTTCACCTTTGGCAATGCCAACAAGGATGGCTCGGATATCCGCTTTGTAAGCGCTGACGACAAGACGCCGCTAAAGTTCCATATCGAAAAATATGATCCCAAGCTGGAGATCGCACTGGTGTGGGTCAAGGCGCCCAAGATCACGGGTGGTGGCAATACCGACTCGGTCTGGCTCTACTACGGTAACGACAGCGTAACCGCCGGACAGGAGTCCGGCGGCACCTATGATACGGCCCAGGCGCTGACCTTTCACCTGAGCGAGACCGAAGGGTCGCCCAAGGACGCCACTTCATACGGCAACCACGGAACGGTGTTCAGCGGAACATTGGGGACAGCATCGGTAATCGGAAATGGCGCTTCATTCAAGGGGGGCGCAGACAAGATCGTTGTGCCACACTCACCCTCCATTAATTTTGCCAAGGGTTTCTCCTTCTCAGCCTGGGTCAGGTTCGACCAACCCCAGAAGGCCGCCCGGCTGTTTTCCTGGCAGGAAGGTTCCCAATCCATGGTAGTGGGTATTGAGGGCGACAAGCCCTTCACGTCGGTCGCTGCGGGCGGAAAGCCGGCGGCGAGCGCCACTTCAGCTGCTGCCATGTCACTCAAAGTCTGGCATCATGTGGCGGTTTCAGCCGAGCCCGGCAAGCGTTTGACGCTGTATCTGGACGGCCAGGAAGCGGCCGGAGCAAACCTGCCGGCTGAACTGCCATCTCCGGCTACCGACCTGACCTTTGCCTCATCCTACGTTGGCGAACTGGACGAGATCCAACTTGCCAACACACCACGATCGGCAGCATGGTTCACGGCAGAGGTCACAGGACAGGGACCGGATGGCAAGCTGATCTCTTACATGCAGGAGGAGAGCGGCAAGGGAGGTGGAGAAAATCTTACCATCCGCCTGATCAAGGTCACCGCCAAGAGCATAACCTTTGACGGCTGGCTCATCATCGCCCTCTGCACCACCATGCTCATCATGGCCGCCGTTGTTTTTGTCACTAAATTTGCCCGACTACAGAAGATTAAGCGTGGAAATGATGCCTTTCTGGAGAGTTTCAATCATCTCCATGACCCCCTGGAACTTGATCAGCAGGATGCAAGTTTTAAGGATTCCTCACTGTTCCGGATATACCAGGCCGGCTATGACCGCATCATGAACTGGGTAGAAAAACGCGAAGAAACGGAGGAGGAGGTCACACTGACCACTTCGGCCATGAATATCTTCCGCGCGGCCCTGGACCGGGCTAATTCGGATGAGCTCAAGAAAATGAACGCCTGGATGATCGTTCTGACCCTGGGCATATCGGGCGGACCATTCTGGGGTCTGCTGGGGACCGTTTGGGGGGTTATGAACACCTTTGCCAGCCTGGCGGAGGCTGGT
>JBAYZR010000209.1:0-6565 GCA_041672425.1 Pedobacter sp.
TATTATCCGCTACAAGGGCCGGAAATAAGGCCGGTTCAAGTGTCAGCGCATCTCTAAAGTTAGATAACGCTGCTTCCAGATCGTTCAGCTTGAGCGCGAACTTTGTTTCCATACTATAACCTCTTTCATGGCAACATCTCTAAAATTGCTGGAAACCGTATCAATGTTCACCAGATCAACATGGTGCGGAATCATGCTCTCTTCCAGTTCTGACAGCAAAATGTCCCTGGCTTTAGTGAATATCTGTTCACTCAATCCGCTAAACCCGATGTCGATATCAGAGCTTCTGCGATGCACACCGCGTGCCCGTGAACCAAACAGGAAAATAGTGCAATCAAGGCTGGATGTTACCCTAAGCACGAGATCCCTCATCTGGCTCAGGTATTTTTTCTCCATCATTTGGTTATTGATAGACTGTGCCATTATATTCAACCCCTATCAAAACTGTCCGCAGATAACTGGAGTAGGGTCAGGTGATTTCATCCGAATGAAACCCACCTATTTACCTCTCTTCTCCGGTCGCTCGATCTCAAACTTCTCCAATCTGTACTGCAAGGTCTTGTAACTCATCCCCAGTAGCGGCGCTGCTTTGCCGATTACCCACTCCGCCCGTTCCATGGCCTTGATGATCAAACCCTTTTCAAACTCCTCGAAGGCGATCCCTTCCGGCGGCAGATCAAAAGGGATGTTGCCGACCTGAGTTGAATTCGCAGTGATCTCGACCGGCAGGTCCTCCGGTTCAATGTAGTTGCTTTCCGCCATCAGCACAGAACGCTCGATGACCGACTCCAGTTGACGCACGTTACCTGGCCAGATATAATTCATAAGCAATTTTAGTGCCGACTTGGAAATGCCGTCTACAGCGATGCCGGTGGCCTGACTGTACTTTTTCACGAAGAATTCTGCCAAAGTTTTGACATCACTGCCACGCTCACGCAGGGGCGGCAGGTTGATGCGGATCACGTTCAAGCGGTAAAAAAGATCCTCACGGAATGCGCCTCGCTTGATTTCCTGCTCCAGTTCCTTGTTGGTAGCGGAAAGAATGCGCACATCCAGAGGAATGTTGACCTTGCCTCCCACCCGGCGAATCTCCTTCTCCTGAATGGCCCGCAGCAACTTGGCCTGCATGGCCACGTTCATCTCGCCGATCTCGTCCAGAAAGACAGTACCGCCATTGGCGGCCTCAAAGATGCCGAATTCACGGGCATTGGCGCCGGTGAAGCTCCCCTTTTCGTGACCGAACAGCTCGCTCTCGATCAGGGTTTCAGGGATAGCCGCGCAGTTAATCGCCATGAACGGTTTTTCAAAGCGTTGACTGCCGGCGTGTATGGCCCGGGCCACCAGTTCCTTGCCTGTACCTGACTCACCCACGATCAGTACCGTGGAGGTTGTGGCCGCGATCTTGGTAACAACACGAAAAACCTCCAGCATTTTGGGATGTTCACCCAGCATGTTGGGAATGGACTGGATGGCCTCGACCCGTTTTTGCAACACCCGGTTCTCGCGTACCAGATCGATGCGCTCAAAGGCGCGCCGCAGGGTAAGAATGAGATCATCCCGCTCCAGTGGTTTCTCCAGATAGTCAAAGGCCCCCTTCTTCATGGCCTCTACAGCGGAATCCACCGTGCCGTGGGCGGTCATAAGGATTACGCACTGCCGGGGGTCGTCTGTCAACACCTTCTCCAACAGATCCAACCCGCTCTGGCCCTGCATCTTCAGATCCGTCAGGATCAGGTCGAACTCCCGTTTGTCCAGCTGACACAGCGCCTCACGCACGCCAGGAACATCAATAACATCATAACCTTCTTTTTTGAGGATAACGTTCAGGATGTCTCGTTGCCCTTTCTCATCATCGACGATCAGGATGCTGCCATGTGTTTCAGGTTTTGTCATGATCCTGCCTTCTTAGGGAGTCAGAACAAACAAATATACCGTTTTACATCACGTCTTCAGGCCATCTTTGCCGTCCCTTCAATCACAAAATCCTCGACGTAGCACTGCTACGCCTGCGGTTTTGCTCAATCAGGAACGACAAATCCGGCCCAAATCCGTGCGTAAAACTTGGTATATCAGTTTATTCTGACTCCCTTATGAATTTGTTGCTTCTTTCATCTGCGGCAGCAGCACCGTGAAGGTTGTACCCTCACCCGGCGTACTCTGTACCTGGATTTCACCGCCATGCTCTTTGATGATCCGTTCGGTGATGGCCAGACCGAGCCCGATGCCCACCTCCTTGGTAGTAAAATAGGGTTGGAATATCTTGGCAAGATCCTCTTCATGGATGCCGCTGCCCTGATCGGTAAAGGTCAACAACACCTGATCTGTATCACTACCCAGAGTGCCCCCCAAAATGATCACACCGCCATTGTTCATTGCCTGGACAGCATTATTGAGAAAATTGAGTATGCAGTTGCGCAATAACTCCTGATCGACCCACAGGGGCGGCAGATCAGGATCGATATTTTGTTCCACACGGATGTGCCGTTCCACCATCCGGTCGTTTATCAATGGCAGCACCTTTGTCAAAATATCGACATATGGTACCAGAACCCGGCGCAGCTTGAGTGGTCGGCCATAATTCATGAAGTTGATCACCATATAATTGGCTCGGCGCACCTCTTCCTTGATCTTATCGGTCAACTCTGTCAGTTCCGCACATTTCCCCCCACAATTCGGGATCATCTCAGACTTGAGATGATCAATGGCCAGACTTATGTAGTTGAGCGGATTGCGGATTTCATGGGCGATACCCGAGGCCAATTGACCGACACGGGAAAGATGCTCGGCTTCGTAAAGCCGTTTCTCCAGCGCCTCGCGTTCACGCAGCTTCTCCACCATGTTGTTAAAACCATAGGCCAGCTCCCCGATCTCGTCATGGCTATTCACCGGAATGGTAACCGACAGATCTCCGGCTGAAACGCGATTGAAATAGTCTACCAGACGATGAATCGGCTTGGTATAGCGTCTGGCCAGATAAATAGTAAATGCAATCCCTACGGCAAAAACCATGCAGGTGGCAAACAAACGGCGAATGAAGTTGGCATGCTGAATGTCGCGAATATTGTCCAGCAGCATATTGATCTGTACATAGCCCAGCTGTTCGTCGCCTACGATAACAGGCACCACCACCTCGTACGGTTTATGGGAGAGTACCGTTGCCCCTGCCTGTTGACGCGGTGCGGCATGAATACCCTTCTCCAGTTTTTTCAGCTCACGTTTCTTGCCGATCTTTTCCGGGTCAGAGGAATCAATGATCTCCCCTTCGACGTTGATGATATTGATCTCATTGATACCGCGGTCGTGGGACTTGTTGAGGTATTCAGCCAGGCGCGAGGTTTCGGCTTCAGAAGTGAGATCTTCAAAACTCATCTGGACCGCCTTGGAGATCTCCTGGGAACTCTCCTGAATCTCGTGTACCAGATCGTCTTGCGCATACTGATTAAGCAGGAAGAGGGTCAGCATGGCAAGCACCAGCAGGGAGAGCATAATAATAACGAGCTTGGTGTTAAGCTTCATTGAAAGCCTTGTAAAGCATGATTTGAAAAAAAACTATAACGCACTGTACTCTCGGAAACAAGCGCTATCACAGCCATTAAGAGAACTGCAAGGTTGACATCCGGCGCAGCGGAATGATACATACCACTGCCATGCAATTGAGACCAAAAACCTTACACAACAGTATGATCCTGTACGCTTTACTACTGCTTGCAGGCCTGCCCTGTGGCTGCACCAGCTACATCCATCGTGAGAACTTGCCCGCCCCACTGACCAGTGATGCCTGCGATTCCCGGGTCAAGGTTGTAACCGTGCCACTACCGGTGATCGCCTCCAGCCCCAATGAAGGGATCACCGCTGGTGCGCTGGCTGCCTTTCTGATCCACAATAAAAATGACGAAATCAACACTCTGCTGGCGCCCCAGATAAATTATAACGACAATTTCGGTGTCACTATGTCCCTGTACGGCGCCTTTTACCCAAGCCCTGACCAGAACATGGAGTTCAACCTTTCCCAATCCACCAAGGTCAACCACAACTACGAATTCAGGATTCGCGACACCTCGTCATTGGACAAAAAACTTGAACTCAACGCCTTTTTATTCAAAACCGCTGACGGTTCGTCCCGTTTTTTCGGCTTTCAGGCCAAGAGTCCGCTCCAGCAGGAAACCAACTACGCCAATGACGAGATCGGATTCAACCTGTCAGTCGGCTACCAGATCGCCAAGCATTTCCAACTTGTCCTGGGTGACCGATTCCGCGATGTAACCATCCGACGAGGCGCGGTTACCAAAATCCCCGACATCAACGACAGATTCTCCGCGCAAACCGTTCCGGGCATTAATGGCTTCACTGCTCATGCCCCGCGACTATCCCTTGTCTACAGCACCTTGGACAACAAGGACACCCCCACCTTCGGAGGCTATGCCAAAATTTCGCTGGAGTCCAGTTTCAAAGATTTTGGAGGCGCCGCCGACTACCGCCACTATGAGGTCGAAATGAAAGGCTTCATACCACTCGACAATGCCCGTTACATCAACGTCTTTCGCCTTATGTACAACCAGACCCTGGGAGAAAACGTCCCATTTCTGGAACAGAGTATCCTGGGTGGTGAAACCACTCTGCGCGGCTACGGACGTAATCGCTTCATCGACAACAGTTTCTTCCTCTGTAACCTGGAGGAGCGCATCCGACTCTTCCGCTGGGAGGTTTTTAACGTCACCGCTGATTGGGAGGTGGCCCCTTTTATTGACCTGGGGGCAGTGATGGAGTCGCTCGACAAGGCCAATTCCAAAGACTTCGAATTCAACCCCGGCATCGGTTTTCGCGCCACTGTCCGTCCCAATATTGTCGGCAGGGTCGATATGGGGATCGGAAAAGATGGTCCAGCCATCTTCGTCGGACTTGGATATCCGTTCTAACCCATTTTTGCAGATCCTTCTCAGGTAGCAATTCACCTCCGGCGCTTCTTCACCAACGGTGTTCAGATCCTCCCTTTGTGGAAAAGATCATCGACGAAGGTGAAACCGCTGTCATGGATCGTGGTTATCAATCTAACGCTCATTTCGACCAATGGCAGACTGATGAAAAACATTTTGTTTGCCGGATCAGGAAGAATACAACCAAGACTTCTTCTTTGGCAACCACCCAAAAAGTGGTTTGTTTTTGTTATATAATGTGTTAATTAGTCAGTTTAACAGATAAAAATACCAAGCACACCACTCACGGGAGGTTTTGAATGTCTGAGCAGAATCCGCAGGTCATGCTGGAAACATCTATGGGCAACATCAAAATTGAGTTATTTAAGGATAAGGCGCCTATCACGGTCAAAAACTTTCTCGGCTACGTCAAAGATGGCTACTACGACGGGCTGATATTTCACCGTGTCATCAAGGAGTTTATGATCCAGGGCGGCGGCATGAATGAGGAACTCGAACAGAAAAAAACCAAGTTCGCCATCAAGAACGAGGCCACCAACGGCCTTTCCAATACCCGTTGCACCCTGGCCATGGCCCGCACCGCTGTTGTCGATTCTGCCAGTTCCCAGTTTTTCATCAATGTGGTGGACAATCTGTTTCTCAATCACAAAAACAAGCAACCTGACAGTTTCGGGTACTGCGTTTTCGGCCAGGTGCTGGAAGGCATGGAGACCGTGGATGCAATACGGGGTGTAAAAACCGGCACTTTCAAAGGGCACGGCGATGTCCCGGTTGAACCGGTATTCATCAAGACGGCCCGATTGATCGAGCAATAGCCCTCTTCTACACAGAAAGCATCAAATGCTGCCCTGCTTCCTTTCACAGCAAGCTTCGCAGCATTTTTTTCATTGTATCCAGCATGTTAGCATTGAGCTCAAAATGTCCTGTTGAAATAACGTATTGTTTACGCTATATTTATCTTCATATTTTAATGTATTTATTCATAGCAAGTACATTCTTTAATCTTCCGGAGGAGACACATTCATGAGTGAGAACCAAGTCTGCTACACCTTTGACGCAGCTGTGGAGATGGCGATCGAGATGGAGAACGAGGGCTTCCGCAACTACCTCGACGCCATCCGCAAGGTAACAAACAAAGGCGCCCGTGAAATCCTGAGAGACAATGCCCTGGATGAACTGGAGCACAAGCATCAATTGGAAAGAGCCCTGCTGGATGGGCGTATGGCGGGCGACAACACGCTCGATCAACCTGTCCCGACCATGCATCTGGACTACGTTCTCAAGAAACAGGAACTCGGCCCCCAATCAGGCGTGCGCGAGGCCATTATTCATGCCATCCATCTGGAAAAAGGAGCTGTGGACTTCTACGGCAAGGTTGCCATAGGTTGCGCCGGCGCCCCCATGGGTCAACTTTTTGCCCAGCTCCTCAATGAGGAGAGTCGCCACCTGCAAGCGCTGGAAGACCTCTACGAGCAACACTTCATGACCGAAAACTAATATGAACACGGTGTTGCGGCAGACCAGCCGCAACACTGCTCAAAAATGTCCTTGAGAAGAACCTCAACAAAACATATCATAAACTCCTGTTGTTTTATGGGGAGCCACCCCAAAAAGTAAAAAGGCGGTGAGTT
>JBAYZR010000210.1:0-6532 GCA_041672425.1 Pedobacter sp.
AGACGAAATTGTTACCCGCATAAAGGTGGAGAGCCGGGATAGCCCCAAGGTCATTGCCACCGGGGGCCTGGCCAACCTGATTGCACCTGAATCCCGTACTATCGAAGAGGTGGACGACTTCCTGACCCTTGATGGGTTACGGATATTGTACGAACGCAACAGATAACAGGCAGTTCCTTTATATTCTACTCAAGGAGGAGATCAGATGGGAACGTATGAGACTAGCAAGATCCGCAACCTGGGCATTGTCGCACATGGTGGCGCCGGAAAGACCTCGCTGGCGGAGGCGATCCTGTTTAACACGGGAATGATCGACCGTCTTGGACGGGTGGATGACGGCACAGCCACGATGGATTTCGAGCCGGAGGAGGTCAAGCGTAAGATATCCATTACCTCTGCCCTGGATCACTGCGAGTGGAACGGTCATTCCATTCATATTGTGGACACCCCCGGTTACGGCAACTTTATCGCTGATACCCGTGCTTGTATGCGCACCCTGGACTGTGCCGTGGTCATCCTTTCGGCCATATCAGGCGTCAAGGCCCAGACCGAAGAAATCTGGAAATGGGCCAATGAATTCGAAATACCCCGGTTGGCTTTTGTTAACAAGATGGATCGTGAACGGGCAAGTTTTCTGCGGGCTATCGATGATATGGAAAAGTCGCTGGGCGCCAGGGGTGTGGCCATTCAGATGCCAATCGGCGCCGAGGACAAGTTCGAAGGAATTATTGATCTGATCAGCATGAAGGCTTGTTTTTATCCCAAGGATGGTTCCGGCATATGTACCGAGGGCGATGTGCCGACCGACTGTCTGGAAGAGGCGAATCGACTTCGCGAGAATATGGTCGAGATCATTGCTGAAGCCTACGATGCCTTGACCGAGAAGTACCTGGAAGCCGGGGAGTTGAGCGAGGATGAGATCATGGACGGGCTACGGGTTGGCACCATGCGCAATACCTTTACTGCGGTACTGTGCGGATCATCCACACAGAACATGGGTGTCAGGCAGTTGCTGGATGCCATCTGCGCCTATCTGCCGTCGCCGCTGGACCGCACCAAAGCAGTTGGAACACACCCCAAGAGCAACAAGGTCATCGAGCGTGCCCCGGATGAGAAAGAACCCTTTTCTGCTCTTGTATTCAAAACCACTTCCGATCCTTATACCGGTAAGATCACCATCTTCAGGGTCTACTCCGGTGTGCTACACTCGGACTCCACGATCTACAACTCCACCAAAGGAGTTGATGAACGTATTGGTCAGATTTATGAGTTGGAAGGAAAAAAACAGCACCCGATCAAGCAGGCCGTGGCCGGCGATATCGTGGCCGTGGCCAAACTTAAGGAAACCATTACCGGTGACACCCTTTGCGATGTTGCCAATCCCATTATTTACGAACCTGCCAAGCAGCTGTTGCCAGTCATATCCTATGCCATTGAACCCAAGACCAAGGCTGACGAGGACAAGATCCATAGCGCCTTGCACCGCATGATCGAGGAGGAGCCGACTCTGGAGTCACACCGCGATACCCAGACCAAGGAGTTTATCATTTCCGGAATGGGTCAGGTTCATCTGGAGGTCATAGTCGAGAAAATGAAGCGCAAGTTCGGAGTTGAAGTTCTGCTTAAAACCCCAAAGGTGCCTTATCTGGAGACCATACGCGGTTCAGCAAAGGTACAGGGCAAATACAAGAAACAGTCCGGTGGCCGCGGTCAGTATGGTGATTGCTGGATCGAGATGTCTCCGACCGGTCGTGGCGAAGGCTATATTTTTGATGACAAGGTCGTGGGGGGGGTGATACCGCGTCAGTACATTCCGGCGGTGGACAAAGGTATTCAGGATGCCTGCCTGGAGGGCTTTCTGGCCGGTTATCCTGTGGTGGATTTCAGAGTGGCGCTCTATGATGGTTCGTTCCATACCGTTGACTCATCCGAAATGGCTTTCAAAGTTGCTGGTTCAATGGCCTTCAAAAAGGCAATGGAGGTCTGCAAACCGGTAATTCTCGAGCCGATCATGAACATGAAGATCACAGTGCCGGATGAAAATATGGGAGATGTCATAGGTGACCTGAACTCGCGGCGTGGTAAGGTGGTCGGGGTGGAGCCCAAGGCCAATTCCCAGATCATCCGGGCCGTGGTGCCGATGTCCGAGGTACTGGCGTATTCCAATGACCTCAAGTCCATGACCAGCGACCGTGGTATGTTCAGTATGGAATTTTCCCATTATGAAGATTTGCCGACACATCTGTCGCAGAAGGTGATTGCCGAGGCCAACGCATCTAAATAGCAGAATGTAAATGTCTGGCAGGAGGAATCTGGCAGCTTAAAAGAACACCAGGCCTTCTGTGATGACAAGTCAGGCATAACGTAATTGGAGGTTCCAGATGGATTTCAAGCTTGGTAAGGATCCGGAGAATAGCTCGAATCAGGCTGTCAATGCCAGCAAGGGCAACCAGAATGGCTTGCTGATAGTCCTTCTTGTACTGGTAGCCGGTTTTGCCTACGTGTACTTTTTTACGGGAATGATCAAGCCGCTCAAGGTGCAGAAACCAGCGGAAACGCAGGCCCCTCAGGTGGTAAAAAAATCGATCCCTTCCCGTGATGGCAACCCGGTCAAGACTAACGCAATTGCCGTTCCTGAAATGAAGAAAGAGGCCACTGTGCCTGTAACAGGTAATGTCGAGCCTCCCAAGGTTGCCCAGGCGTCCCCTGAACCGGCTCCGGCTGTTAAGGAAGCCGCCAGGCTCAAGGAACAAGGCAAGAAGTCAGAACCATCCAAACCGGAAGTGAAAAAACCGATGCCTGTCCCGGCTGAGAAGCCGACTACAGCTAAAGATGGTGATAAAAAAACTGCGCTGGTTGATAAAAAACAGCCTGTTACGGTAAAAGTAAAAGATGCGCCCGCGAAAAAAGCAGCTAATAAGGATAAAACTGATGGTAGTGAGGTAAAGGCAAAAACGGTTGCCAAGTCTGAGAAAAAGTCTGTAGCAGGAACAGGCCAGGTACACAATGGCCGTTGGACGGTAATGGTCGGCTCTTACCTGCTGGAGGACGCCTTGGCAATTGATCTGGTGAAGGTCAGGAAAGCCGGTCTCGAAGCGACTGTTCTGCCCGGGGCCCGCAAAAAAACCCCAATGATCCGGCTTTTACTTGGTGAATATGGTGATCGTACTGCTGCCAAAGCAGAGTTGGATAAAATAAGACTCCATACATCCGATGCATTCATCATGGATCACGGCGGTAAATATGCCGTTTATGCCGGTTCTTACCTGTTAAATGAGGGGGCTTTATCCGAGAAGGGAAGGTTGGCAGCTGCCGGATTTCCCTTGACCCTGAAGCGGGCCGAGGTAGATATCGCTTCCAAAACCCTGACGGCAGGAACCTTTAGCGACAAAAAATCGGCGGAGTCGGTACTTAAGAAGCTGAAGGGCGCTGGTGTCAAGGCAAGTCTTTCCCAACAATAGGATTCTATGACCGAAAAGATCAAGCTGAAGATATCTCCGGCAGTGGCCGCTTTTGTCAGTCCCGGTATCAGCACTGCTGAAAAGTTGCGGGGAATCGAGGCTGCGGAAGAAATGCCGCCCGCAGATCAGGCGCTGCTCCTCTTTTGTATGATGAGAGATGTGGATGATCTAATCAGGTGCGCTGCAACTGTTGCTTTTGACGCGTTACCAGAAAAACCTCTGGTGGCGTATATTCGCGAGTCCACGGCCCACCCTGCAATCCTTGATGCAATTGCACGGCATCACCATACCAGCCAGGAAGTTGTTGTTGCGCTCCTGGGAAACGAGGCGCTTACCCCACAGGCATCCGGATTTCTTCAAAGGTTGACCTCTCTGAATGAACAGCCTCTGGATACCAATACGGAGGAGAACTCTTCTGAAGAAGACGAAGACAGTGACGAAGGGGGACTGCTCGACGAACCGAGCGCTGTGGATGAGGATCAGTTGGAGGATGCTGACGATTCTGATGAAGAAGAATCCGGCGAACAGGTTATAGAAGACGAAGAATTCTTGAGTAAATATAAGATGGCTCAAACAATGGGGATTGCCGAAAAGATCAAAATGGCGCTGTCCGGCGACAAGGAATGGCGTTCGATACTTATCAAGGACTCCAACAAACTTGTTTCCGGCAGTGTTATCAAGAATCCTCGCATCACTGATGCAGAGATACATGCCTTGGTGAAGACCGGGGTTCAGAACGATGAAATCATGCGCCTGATCTGCGCCAACAAAGAGTGGGTCAAGAACTACAAAATTCGCAAGGCACTGGTGGAAAATCCACGCACACCGGTTCAGAACGCATTGCGGTATCTGAACACATTAGCGGTAAAAGATGTTGCAGGCTATGCCAAGAGCAAGAACGTCTCTTCGGTGATTTCCATGCAGGCCAAGCGAATGTTGCTGAGCAAGAAACGATAATTGAGCGGGAGCAGGGATGGCTATTGTTAATCACGCCAAACGAGAGATAAACGCAAAGATTGTTTACTATGGTCATGAAAGCGCAGGGAAGGGAACTTCGCTGCGCTATGTGTTTGACAGGATCAAGCCGACCTTGCGCGGTGAACTCAAGATTCAGCCAACTACCGGGTCAACACTGCTTTTCTTCGATTTCAGTCCATTTGAGCAGCCGGTTTTTGGTGGCTACCGCATACGTTTTCATATCTATACGCTTCATGGTAACGTTACCAATTCCGCAGCCTGGAAGATGACCCTCAAGGGAACGGACGGACTGGTATTTGTGGCTGATGCCTCACCAGGAGCATTGCCTGCTACGCAACAGAGTCTTTCGCAGGCGCGCGATTTTATGAATGCCTATGGCGTGGGGTTGCATGATATACCGATGGTTCTACAACTCAACAAGGCTGATCAGGTCGGCCAGGTATCAGCGGCGGAATTGGCTTCGAATCTGGGGCTTGCGGATTGTAGTGCCTGTCTGACTACGGCTACTACAGGAGAGGGGGTGCTGGAGGCACTTTCACAGTTATCCCGCGAGATCATGCTGCGTATCAGGGAGAGAGATGATGTGCCGCAGGAAGATGGCGTGGTCGCTGGAGCCGATAGTGGTGACATTCAGCACGACATTGATCCTGATTCGGAATTACCGGCTTCGAGAAAGCGAGTTGATGAGTGCCAGCCAGATGAAGAACCCTCCAGTGCCAGTCAAGCCGATACTGACATGTTACGGATCACCGTCGGTGAAGCAGGTGTCAGTGTAGAAGGCGGTAAGGTGCGGATACCCCTGGACGTTACTCAAGCTGGCGGAATTCAGCGTTTGGTGCTGACCGTCGCAATTGGTCCGGGTTAGGGCGTGTCATGATGTCGATCGATTTTGACCTTATAATGGCTGGCCGTCTCATGTTGGCTTCGCTGCTCGGGGCGCTGATTGGTCTGGAGCGCGAGATCCATGGCCGTACCGCCGGTTTTAGAACCCATCTGCTGGTTTCTCTGGGTTCGGCGCTGTTTATGGTTGTTTCCATCAACTTTTACCGTGAATTTGGTAATTTTAGCGGCACAATACCGGTTGGAGTCGATCCGGGCCGGGTGGCGGCACAGGTTGTAACCGGTATCGGTTTCCTGGGGGCTGGCGCAATTATTCGCGATAAGGCATCGGTACGGGGATTGACCACTGCCGCCTGTCTCTGGATCGCGTCGGCGATTGGGCTTGCCTGTGGAGCCGGTTTGTATCTGCTGCCGCTCCTGGTTACTGTCATTGCACTGGTCAGTCTGGTCGCCCTGAAGAAGATTGAAGGAGTGCTGTCACGAGACAGGTACGCAATGCTGAAGGTTGAAAGTGATGATATTGAGGGACAACTGGAACACATAATCAAGGCCGTTGAAGCCATAGGTTTTCAATTAACACCATTTGGAGTAGAACGGAAAGCAAGCGGTGTGCTTGTTTTTGAACTACAGGTAAAGATGTACGGGAAAAGCATTTCTACAGATACTATTAATCGAATTTCTACACTTGTTGGTGTGAAGGAGGTTGAGTTCAGGCTTCAGGCGACTGTCTAGGGGACTTGGAATATAAGTCCCTTAGTCCTCTCCTTGAGGGGATCATAAAAGGGACGCACTGCTGGTAACGCCGGTATTCATCTCCAAATGTTGCAACCAAGCGTCGTTCCTCAATCAATGCCCCGCTTATGAAATAGATCGCGGAAAGGGTGGTTAACAGGAGCCACTGGGCGGACATGACCGGGTTGATGAGCATGAAGATGGATGAGAGCAGGTAGAGTGGATGACGTACAATAGCATAGCAGCCACTGGTAACCAGATGCCTGTCTGATGATGTCGCTGTCCGGAACTCTTTGAAACCGAGAAAATCAGCGGTTCCGGTCTGGCGTAGACAGTTGAAAAGTATGGCTGCGACCACGAACTGAATCAGGTAGATCACCAAGCTCCACACGCCAGGCGCATAATAAAGCACCGGTGAATTTCGATACGCCGCCATAACCCAGCCAAACACAACAAGCGAGCACAGGTTATAGATCAGTCGGTAAAAACGGGGTTCCTTTTCATTCATCCCGCCGATCATT
>JBAYZR010000211.1:0-6487 GCA_041672425.1 Pedobacter sp.
AGCGCAAGATGGCCATGTTATTTTTTTACAGCTCCTTAATTCTACTTTGTTACATTCAAAAACAAAATCCCCCTCATTCCCCCTTTACAAAGGGGGAGGTTCCAAGATCCCCCCCTTTTTGAAGGGGGGTTAGGGGGGATTTGCCGTTAAGATGGCAATCTGACCAAGTAGAATTAATCAATACATGAAGATAAATGTTGAGGTAATACTCCGTCGGCTTTGGTTTTTTTATAGAAAATCTCCCGGATCACCCTCCAGAGACGATCCTCCTGCTGCGACCCGAGGATATTCCCTCGAATCTGAAGTTACCCCAATACTCCCCGTTTCGATAAAGTGTGGTTTCACCGGCAGGAAGATGGAAACTCTCCGTATTTGTGAGCACAAAAGAAAAGTATGACCGAACCCCGGTTCCGAATTGCTCTTCACGCGTTGGCAGGTGATACTCATTCAGACGACCGGTAGGCCCGGCAATAACAGGCCGGGCATGTGTGGCAAAACCATCGGCCAAGCTGCCGGGAGATGCCTGAAGCAGATATCCGTCTAAGGTAGCAGGCAATCTGGCAAATAGCGTGAGCCGGGCATTTCCGTCACCATTCAGGCGAAGATCATAGCGAGGCGTCCAGGCCGGTCTTTCCAGGCCATAATGAAGCTTGATCCGACCGTTTTTGGGTGTAACGGATACCCGCGCAACAAGCTCCCCACCCTGCCCTCCTTTTTTTGACATGGTGATTCTGGTATCAAGACGACGGATATCCGCCTCTGTTTTTCGTCTGGCAGTATAGACAGCTTCCAACTGGGCAATGGCAAACTCGGTCCCTTGACGGATAGACTGCATCGGCTCGGGATTGGCCTTGGTCTTGCGGGGCGCCTTGCCGCTCTGCGACTTGGCGGCAGCCTTGAATATCTCCTCCCGTGTAGTCAGGGCCAAAAGCCGGTCTTCCAGACGGCTCTTTTGTTCGTAAAGCGAATCGAGTTCTTTTGCATGCCGACCTTCCTGGCGAGATGCCAGGATATCAACCTTCTGGATAGCTGCACTGCCCAGCGGCTTGATCCGCAGACTGTTCTCCATCATACCGGCCAACAGGGCAATCTCGGCAATGCCTTTGTTTGCCGTGGCCTCAATCTCGACCATGGCGCCATCAGAGAAATACGTTATGACGTTGCTATTCGCCAGGGCGTTTCCAGTAGTAGCTATCAATAGGATGATAACAAGGCAGGCATAGTTCATGTAAAATTCCTTTCTGAGTTTCCTCTGCATACCCAACTCTGACAAATGTGCTCTGTACCGGTCCCCACTATCCTGCCACCACCCAGCACCTCATCATCCTGATAGAAAACCACCGACTGCCCTGGTGTAACCGCTTTTTGCGGTTCGTTGAACAGTACGTCGCAACACCCTGTCCCGAAAAGCCTGACGCAACAGGCGACCGGCTGATGACGGTAACGAATCTTGCAGGTGGCAGCGAATTCATTCTCCAATGGGGGCGTGGCCCAAACCAGATCCTCGGCAATCAGTCCGTTGGCGATGACGTACTGTTCCTCACCGACCACAAGCAGGTTCCGTTCGGTATCGATAGCAACCACGTAAAGCGGCTCGCTCCAGGCGATACCGAGACCTTTACGTTGACCAATGGTATAACGATGCGTCCCCTGATGTTTCCCCAGCACACGACCGCCAACATGAACAATGTCGCCGGGATGGCTCACCAGTTCTCCGCTTCCCTCCAGAAACGCCACATAATCGTCGTTGGGTATGAAGCAGACCTCCTGACTGTCACCCTTTCCGGCAACCGGCAAGCCGAATTCCCTTGCCAACCGGCGCACAACGTCCTTGCTGCCGATCTCGCCAAGTGGAAATATAACCCGTGCCAGCCGGTCCTGTGATAGGGTGTACAGAAAGTAGGACTGATCCTTGCGGATATTGCACGCCATACGCAGGTGGCAGGCGCCATCGGGATCCATGGTTTTTCTGACATAGTGTCCCGTGGCCAGCAGATCTGCTCCCAACTCCCGTGCCTTGTCCAGCAATAGGCCAAACTTGATATAGCGGTTGCAGGCTATGCAGGGATTGGGTGTGTGCCCGCAACGATATTCGTTGATGAAGTTATCAATTATCAGATCGCGGAAAACAGGTTCAAAATCCACCACATGATGTGGAATGCCCAGATGCCGCGCCACAACTACCGCATCGTGGACGGTCGAGCCGATGCCGGTTGTGCGAGGCGCAAACAGGCGCATGGTGATACCGATCACCTCGTGTCCCTGCTGTTTGAGCAGGGCAGCGGTGACCGAGGAATCCACCCCGCCGCTCATGGCCACGGCAATGATCTGTTTTACGTTACTCCCTGTCACACATCTTCCTCCCCAAGAATAATGCGCACCACTTGATTTGCCTGATGACTGGCGGCAATACCCACCCGCGGCGCCATCAGACCACTGCCAGGCATTGCCTCCGAAACCCCATCCCCTACCAGATACAGTCTGGTTGCGACCCGGCGTGTGATGATGGCATTGTTAGTACCATATCCGGCCAAACCCGAGGCAGCGATCACCGTGACCCCGGGCATACGGCTCAACACCGTGTCCACCAGCATGCCTTTCATCTCGGCGCGGTCAAAAGCCTCCACCACGATTGAGCAGGATGCAAAGATGGCGGGTATATTCCCGGAATTCAGCATTACCGGGTGGAGTTCGAGCGTGACATACGGGTTGATGCGCTTTAGGTTTTCAGCCAGCGCCTCCACCTTGAGGGCCCCAATCTGGTCGGCAAAGTATTGCTGGCGATTGAGATTGGAGGGTTCTACAACATCAAAATCAACAATCACCAAGCGCCCGATACCCACCCTGGCCAAGGCCACAGCCACAGCCGAACCCAGCCCGCCGACCCCGGCTATGCCCACCACCGCCTGTTTGAGCCTGGCATGTACTCCCGGTGTGTGCCTGGCCGCCAGGAGATGTTCCAGCTCATGCTCGTCAGGCAGCTCGCCGCGCCGGATCAGGAACAGTTCATCACCTTCGCTCAACAGGGTCTCGGCCAGAGCCGGAAAACCGTTCAGAATCAGCAGATCGGCCCCTGGCTTGAATTTGTCAGACAGAGCCGCCAGGCTGATGTTGTCCTCGACGACAACAGGTTTTTCGTTGATACGGACCTTCACGGATTCCTCACGATCAAAATCGCCGTCAGCAGAAGAATATCTTTCGGTTTGGAAGTTAAATTTTCACTCCAATTTACCCTCTTTTTGAGTGATTGCAATCTCCTTCATAAAACCATGCGTGCGGTTTTCCCGCACACAGGGAAAACCAGGGAAATAGGGGGAGTGTCCCTACTTTTAAAGAAACGCTTCATCTCATCATCAAGTTGTTAGCGCTGAATTGAACGTACTTTTCAAAGCTTCCAATCCTGCCCATTCCTGGGCAATTCGCTGATAACGCATGAACATATCGGATAAACTGCTTAGCTCAGCCTCAGCAAGAAGTCTGGTAGCATCCTTCGATACTTCTCCTCCTGTTTTTGATGGCGCCACATGCCCAAACTTAATCAGGAGGTTGTAAAGTCTATGATCCAGCTCAACTGTAATTCCAAGCTCCAAGAGCCGTTTTGCGCCCCGAGCAGCTATCTCGATTCCTTCAAGGTCTGCATCGCCAAAATACATTAGCCGGTTGTGACTATAAGATTCAACAACTACCGCGATTCCATCGGCCATAGATGCAAACCCGTTGCCGCGACCGTACGCAACAAAAGCCCACAGGCCGACATCCCTGTTGAATCGGCACAGAGTGTCGTACGTAGTGGAATTCTCTATGCAGAGCCCATGCCTGGATTCGCTGCCGACTGGACCCGGAACCCACGGAATTGGCTCCGGCACATAGAAACAACCCAGGGTTTCAAGAGTGATGCAACGGCTTTTGAACGGGAGTTTTGTTACCAGGAGATCAAGCGTTTTCTCATCGTCGAAGATATCAAGAGAGCGCTCCCTGAGCGGTTTTATTGTTATCTCGCCTCTGCGGGTCTTCTTTAACCAAGCGTCAACAGCCAACCATGGTGAGTCCGGATACACGCTTTTGTCAGCAAGAAACGATAACTCCGGTGACCAGATGAGGCCACCTGCAAATGCCCGTTCATTTTTTGATCTCGACTTGGTTACCCACTCCGGCAGATGCGGGAGAGCGCTCCTGTCCCACAACTGTTGCGATTTCGGGTATTCAATGAGTGAACCATCGTGTAGTTCATCCAATATCAGTCTGAGCGTTTCTCTCTGCTTTCCCGGCTCCAGGGTCATTACCAATGAAAGCCGTTGCCATAATTCAGCCAGATACGTTCTGCCAAATTCCAGAGCGGTCAAGAGGTGTTGTGACTCAGGGCGCATGTGGCGCCTCAGGATGAATCACCAGGGTTGTTATTTCACCCTCGTTGTAAATCGTCTTGTCCTGCTGAACAAGCGTGTGCCCGGTGCGTTTGACGATTCCTGCTGCGCCCCCTTTTCTGATAAGGACATTTACAGGGTACAGCCTGCGGATTTCCATGTTTTCAGTTGGAGTGTAGGCAATCATCTGAATACCGTATTGACGGGTTAAAGTAACAATCAGTCGCACAAACTCGATGTGATTGCAGGCGCCAAACGGATTATCCATAAGAAGTATCCCGCCGGACTGCCCTTCAAACGACAACAGATTGCAGATTGCCATGTAAAAGAGCACTGAGCCGGAAAGTTTTTGCCCTCCTGACCACGAATGCAGACCTTCAGGATGGCCTACTCCGACATAGGTGGCGCTTGGCGAGGTGTCAGGTTTCAGGGTCTCAATGGTATAAGTATTGCCAAGTAGTTCGGAAAGAGCTGTCTGGACAATTATTGCTCCGGCAGGGAGCTTGCCTTCTGCCTGAGCAAGACGTGTCACGGTACCGGCCACGGCAAGCCGTGATTGCTCTGTATCCGGGCTTACGGATGTCCTGAACCGTATAAACGGACGGTTTGTCCAATTGTGCCATATCCCGCCAAGCAACGGGATTCGGCTTTTCTTCTCAAGGTTCGAGAGAAGAGTAAGCGCCTTTTTGACATCATGCATGACCTCAATGACTACAATGTTTTTTTTCTGTTCCAGAGTATCAAGCTCATGGGATAGCGGCGCCATGGCATATTGTACGTACTCGACCAAGTTGTCGATCCCTTCTGTCAGCACGCTCTCGCAACGGTGCAGATCCTCCTTAATGTTTGTCACCACTTGAGGAATCGCTGCACAGAGCGGATCATCAAGAAGCTTTGCCAAATCATTACTGAACCGTTTCAATTTGTCATAAATTTGTTGTACTTTTTCTTCCGCCCCTGTTTTTCTCCTGCGCGCTGCTTTCAGCTCGCTCTCCGCTTCCGTATCAGTCGCAAACGGTTCGGCTTCGGTCTCGGCCTCTGGCTCACACTCCAGATCCTCTTGACTGGCAAGGCTCGTTAACAATTTTACTCGACCAGCCTCCTTCTCAATTTCGATTATTCTGGAAGATATGGCATGTTCCAAATTAGTTATGCATTTGCCGGAAGCTTCAATGTCTGCGGAAAGCTTCCCCTCCTGTTCACGACAGGTTGATTGATCGCCTTTGAACAGAGCCACTGATAATGATGAGTAGGCGGCTTTCAGCTCATTCAGTTTTTTCGATGCTTCTTCCATTGATCTTTTGGCATGAGACTCCTCAAGCTGCGCGGTTTCTTTATCAGACAGCTTATCCTCGACATCTTGTTCAGTAGCCTGATTTCCCTCAATGCTATCCGAAGCCTCCTGAATTTCCACTTCCGTAAGCTTTCCAAATTTTTCACGCCATCCTCTGGCGGATTCTGCATGCGTTGTATTCGCATTATCAGCCAGCGCTTTAATCCTTATATATTCCACATCAACGCTGGCGGCATCAAGTGCGCGTTCTTTAGTGGCAAGGAGCGTTCGAGCCGATTCAGTTGAAGTTGCCAATGATTGAAATTCCATGGTTGGCGATTTTTTATCATGCGTGAGCTTCTCTATTTCATCACGTATCAGAAAACAGCGGGCCTCCCATTTTGCCGCCAGCTCCCGTGCGGATGATTCTTGCTCCCCGGCTTCTTTAATCAGCTCTGCGCAACGTGCAATGTCGGCTTCGATAACAGACAACTCGCCAACCAGTTCGAATATTCTCCTGATGCGCTCTTCTCTCTCTGTTTCGTGGGCGTCCATATGGGTTTTAAGGATTGCGTGATATTCCTTGAGACGCTTCAGTTCTTCCACTACAGCAACGAGTTGCGAGTCAATTTTCGCGAGGCCGGATTCTGCCACCCTACCCTGTTCATCAAGCCTTGACCTCTCCTGCCTGGAGAATTCAAGCTCACCTCGTTTCAATGCAGCAGCGTTCTCCATTGCTGACCAGGAGGAGTCATCATACTTGGCTAGGAAACCCACAAGTTTCTCTTTTGCATGGAGCAGATCATCGCGTGACTGTCTGATAACCAACAGCGCCGCGTTGTATATTTCG
>JBAYZR010000212.1:0-6480 GCA_041672425.1 Pedobacter sp.
AACATAAGGGTTTCAAAAAAGCATTTCGTAATAAATTTCCAACAATAGCCATTTTTGTAACTTGCGCTCCGGGCAGTAGGCAATCACGAACATCCCCACACTTGGTGGACAATTTGAGGTCTAACATACTGATAAAATAACAAATAATAATAAATATTGGCGTTTTTTCTCTTGACATCCGGTCTTTAAGGTGGCGGTGATTTTTTCTCATTAGCATCATTAAATATATGAGGAAATGACCAATGCCAAAGAAACGTATCATTCCACCCAGAGTTATGATCCCAAACAAGAAGACCATCAAAAAATGCCTGTGCAAAGATGCCCAACTGAGTGTGCTTCGTCACACGTTTGGACAAATTCCAGACCGTCGTCACGGAGGCGGAAAAATACCTCTGGTCGATGTCTTGATGTCTGGCTACGCCGTGTTCGACTTGAAAGACCCATCGTTGCTTGCCTTTGATGATCGACGGTGCCTTGACGCTGCCAATCTTAAGCGGATTTACGGGATCTCTCAGGTTGCTTGTGACACTCAGATCCGATCAGTGCTCGATACGATCAATCCAGCGCTTTTACGGACAAGCTTCAAGGCAATAACGGCTCAACTTCAGCGGGGCAAGGTTCTCGAACAGTTGGTCTTCCATGAAGGGGTGCTTACTGTTAACAGTATAAGAATCAGCATTTTTGTTGTTATTTTCATTTTTTCTCTTGGCCAACTCGTTTATATGTAGAAAAGGCTCATCTTCCCACATTTCGTCATTTCCAAAAATTAATAATTTTATGACTTAACGTAACTATATGTATTACATAGAAGAGGGGGCGGGCGGGGTTGCGTCTACATTTTACATTTTGTGTAGAATGTAGACGCGACCCCTATGTTCCCCCGTAGACCTGACACCTTTATTAACTTTGTTTCTGTCAGATGTGTAGGCCTGACACTTATGCCTTCCCTTTAGTCAACAACTTAACAACGTCCCCTTCGCCTCCCCTTTAGTCAACAACTTAACAACGTCCCCTTCGCCTCCCCCCATGCGCCAGCGCATGGATAAATATGCCGCACAAATTCTAGCTTCTGTTTCCTGGGCTGCTATCGAGTTTTTGGAGAGGAGCAAAGTTCCCCTGACAGCCATTTCTACCGGCCACATACCACTTGATCTCGACGGCTTTGTTCTCGACAATTCCGGGAGCAAAAAAGAGAATGTAGAACGCACCTATCGGCAGGTTGACGGCTATCTCAGCCTTCCCGCTTATCTTGGCATGGAAGGCTGGATGGTAAACCAGCACCTTTTGCCCGGTTCCCAGCATCCCCAGAACGGTTTCATCGCCTTCATACGGGGAACACTGGCGCGTGTCAGACAGTTCTGTCGGCAGAAGCTCCTCATTCGTGCCGATTCTGCCCATGATGCCATTGTCAATCTGGCGGAACTCTCTCGTCACCGGCGGGTTGACTACATCATCAAGTGGAATCCCCGCAAGCAGAACAAGCAAGCATGGGCCGCATACGGCTTGGTAAAAGGAAAGATCAGCACACCTCGTCCCGGCAAACGGGTCCCGGTATTCAGCGTGAATGAGAAGCACACCTTTAGCGACGCCGACGGAATCGAGAGAGTTGTCACCCTTCGCCGGGTCATGCGGGTTATCGAGCGAAGCACCGATAAAAAGGGACAGATGTTTCTTGTGCCAGAAATCGAACTTGAAGGCTGGTGGACAAGCCTTACTCTTTCCGATCAGGAAATCATAGAGTTGTACAAAGGGCACGCCATCTGTGAACAATACCATGCTGAAATCAAGACCGACATGGACCTTGAACGGCTGCCCTCGGGAAAATTCGCAACCAACCAGTTGGTCATGGCCTGCGGCTCTCTGGTGTACAACATCCTGCGCTTCATCGGCCAAGTCGCCCTGGTCGACGCCAAAGGGATAATTCGCCACGAAGCCAAGCGCCGGAGGGTAAAAACGGTCATCCAGGAGCTTATTTACTTTGCTGGCAGGCTCATCACCAGCGGCAGGCGTTTAAAACTCAGATTCAGTCGGCATGTGACAGCCCATACCGATGTGTTTAGTCAGATTTACCAGCGGCTTGCCTACGGCTAAGGAGAGCGGCCAAGATAGACGGCTGACACAGGCTGCCGAAAAGGCAGGTACTAAATCCGCTTGTCCGCAAACAGGGGAAAGGGGTAGCAAAATGGTTCAGTTACCAAAGAACAGGGGTTACAGACCAATTTAAGAGGCCATATTTTTTGCATTCTGGCCGCCGGTGACCAAAACTGCCCCCGGCGGCTCAGAACAAGCAAATCACGTCACGGATTCAGGTCGTTCATTGTATCCTCCCGTTCTGATGAATTGAGAGCATTCAATAACAGGAGAAAATTACATTAACAAGACTGATATTTTATTCTTTAATCAAATATTATGAGAGATTAAAACCTTTCTTCTCTCATATATAACGCTGCTTGCTATTTTTCTATTGCCACAATTAGCAAAATAACAAGCAGCGTCCCTCAAGATGCTCCCTCAAGAAGCTCGCGTGCGTATTTCGTGCATTTCGCGGACCGAGTTGTTTTTGATGTGGTTCGTTGACAGGCGTTTTTTGCGGGAGTAAGGTGAGGGCATACTTATGATATGAGGTAGATGATGGTGTGTTAGAGGGAACAGGGAAGATTTTTAAAGCCGCTTTACCGGAATGTTGTCGGTATGGTGGTTTTTTAATTTCCATAAGTAATAGAAAAACAGATAACAGCGTCCCACCAGCCACGCGCACTGACTTCTCCCAATGACGTGGAGAGCAAACACTTAGCTACTATTTGACAGGAGGAACTCTATGCTCTCAAACATGAAAATCGGTGCCCGCCTTACCATCAGTTTCTCAATTATTCTGCTGTTTATTATTGCAATCGGAATTGCCAGTTATCTCGGCATGAACAAGATGAGCTTCTTTATTGACGATTTGGCCAATAATCATGGTGCTCTGATGGATGATGGCCAGCGAGCACGGGCCAATATCAACATGATGCGTCGTTATGAAAAAGACCTGTTCTTGAACATCGGTGATCTTGCCAAGATGGAAAAATACAAGAAAGAATGGGACGATGCTCGGGAACACTTTTACAAACGCATGGAGGATGCAACGAAGCGACTGTCTGACCCCGCCTCTACCGAAGGCACGAAAGATAAAGAAAATATTGTTGCAATTAAAAAAAATATGGATGACTACGCAACCGGTTTCAGCAAAGTCTATGACCAGATAAAGGCGGGGACAATCACCACCCCACAAGATGCCAACAAGGCTATCGGTGAGTATAAGACCGCAACCCATCAGGCAGAATCCATGATAGGCGACTTTGCCAAGAAGATGGACAAACAGATGGTCGAAATTGTCAAAGAGTCAGTGACCGGCAGCAAAAAAATTCAAATCACCGTTGCACTACTGGCTGTTGCAGCAATCATTCTTGCCTGTTTGCAGGCATATTTTATTGTACGCTCGATCACTACACCTCTGCGTAAACTTGTCTCTGTTGCCACTACTATAGCCGCAGGTGATTTGACTACGAGAGTTGATGTAACTGCAAATGATGAAACCGGCCAGCTCATGAAAGCCATGAAGGACATGACCGAAAATCTCCGCAGTATTATCGGCCAAGTGTCTAACACCTCGACACAGGTTGCCATTGCCGCCGACCAACTTCACTCAACCGCTGAGAGGATTGCTACGGGAGCCGAAGAAGTGGCCGCACAGTCAGGCGCCGTTGCCACTGCTGGTGAAGAGATGTCTGCTACTTCGGGTGACATCGCTCAGAATTGCGAGATGGCCGCCGAAGGAGCGAAGCGGGCATCCAAATCAGCCAGCGACGGCGCAATGGTAGTTGAGCGAACCGTTACCGTCATGGCCCATATAGCCGACAAGGTGCAGAAATCGGCCAAGACCGTAAAAAGTCTGGGAGCACGTTCCGACCAGATCGGTGCGATTATCGGCACTATTGAAGACATTGCGGATCAGACCAACCTGCTGGCGCTTAATGCCGCCATTGAAGCAGCCCGTGCCGGTGAACAGGGTCGAGGTTTTGCCGTTGTTGCTGATGAGGTCCGTGCCCTGGCGGAAAGAACCACCCGTGCCACCCGTGAAATCGGTGAAATGATCAAAGCTATCCAGAACGAAACCAAAGGTGCTGTCGCCGCTATGGAACAAGGGGTTCAACAGGTGGAATCGGGAACAGAAGAAGCTGCCAAATCTGGGGCAGCGCTCCGTGATATTCTCGAGCAGGTTAATGACGTGGCCATGCAGGTAAACCAGATCGCTACAGCCGCAGAAGAACAGACGGCTACGACCAGCGAAATATCCAGTAATATGCATCAAATCACAGAGGTTGTGCATCAGACCTCTCAGGGCGCCAACGAGTCCGCAACAGCAGCAGCGCAATTAAGTAACTATGCAGCAGAGCTTCAGAGGCTCGTGCATCAGTTTAAGCTGTAATGGAGGAACAACTGATGAGTAATCTACCGGCAGGGAAAAATCAGGAAAAGCCACGGTAACAAACTGGTCGTGTAATAGAAAACAAGAGCTATGTCGTGCCAGAACAAATTTTTATGAACTGTAAATGACTGAAATATTGAAGACTTTTAGAATAACGTGTTAAAGACGGGTTAATATAATAAAAGAGCCTGCCACAGTAATGCGCAAGACCTGACCCCCAATTTCTGATACAAGACCTGACCCCCAATTTCTGACCCTATGCTGGTGACTATGCTGGTGATTTTTCAAGACCTGACCCTATGCTGGTGCTCAGCATCTATTTTGAGGTACATACCGCTTAGTTGAATAATTTTTTTCAGATACTTGTTATTTGGTATTTTACTACAATCTTCAGAGCCGAAGCCTTCTAGGAATTTTGCATATTGAGATGCTGTTAATTTTGCTTTAAGTAACCGCTCAAACAAATTGTTTAGCTTAACTTCGTCTTTGCCACGTGACTTGATACCTGTTGCAGAAAAGTCAAGCGACTCTAATAATTGTGAGAGTTTGGCATGATCATCACGATAAATCTGTGATAGTAATTGCAACATAAAAGAGGTATCGGCAAAGTTGAATCCACCTTTTTCTCTTATGAATTTAAAATCAATAGTTTCAAAAAAGGTTCTCCATTGTAACGATGCTGTTTGTTTTGAGAGGTAGACCTTGCAAAAAAAAGTCAGATGGGCATTATTTATAGGCTTATTATTATAATCATTGGCGATGCGTAGGAAATCAAGTTCTGATAACATTTCGTTTAGCACAATCTTGTTGCATTTTGATTTTCTCAGCATTTCTATAAGCTTACAAACCGGCCCAAATCCTATTTTATACGCCTCAATTAACTTTCCGACCATTTTCCATTCAATAGCAGAATAGAACGCAGCAACATCAGACATAATCGCCTGTTTAATAATTTCGTCGTCAATTAAAGCAGCTGCTTTGATAAAAGGTTCAGAAGCTCTTGCAATGGTAGTTGTCAAAGCATCTTTGTCTTTAAAAATATAATTCGGTCTTGAAACTTGATACCATTTAAATCTAAGTTTATCGTTAAGCTCATTTGAATAACTGCTTAACTTTATTTCAATAAAAATTGCACTTACATTGTTCTTTGCTATTTCAGCATTTTGATGATCTGATCGAGACAAATATTTTATCAGGTTCTGTAGAAAGTTTGACACAAACGATACGCTTTCATACTGAAGCAACCTGACAAGTTTTATAATATCAATTGCATTGTAATATTTATCAGCAATATCTATAGGATTAATATCAGATAGTAATCCCATTATTTTACATATGTAGGACAGTTTAAAATATGAAGTGTCCGGACTATTTATAAAAGTATTTGTCCATTGGACCAGTTTTGGCAGATGCAATTCCACAATTTGACAAAAAATGTCTTTGGGAATACTTCGCTTTATGGTAGCTAAAGACAAAATTGCCGCTTCTAGTTCTACAGTCTTATGATTTGATTCTATATTGTTCACTTGGTATCCACGTTATGAAATCAATGCACTAAAGTTGTTATCTAGTATTGCACGTACACGATCATTGGAATAAAGAAAAACAAGAATTTCCTGAGACTCATTTTTGTCTGCATTTTTGATGATCCTTTGAATCACATTTTCATATATATTGTGTGGTTTGAATAAGATATAATCTTCCAACAGCTTTTTTGGAAGATGCCGTAGGGGTCGCGTCTCAACTCTTTACATTGTCAGGGAAGATGCCGTAGGGGTCGAAGATGCCGTAGGGGTCGCGTCTCAACTCTTTACATTGTCAGGAGTTGAGACGCGACCCCTCATCTTCCTCCGACCCCTCATCTTCCTCTCAAGGACATTTTTGAGCAGGGTAAGGATTTCCAGTGGACTCGCCCTGCTATCTGCTTAAACTGCAATAATTTTAAGGTCTGGGGGCATGGCTTCGTCCCTCGTTATTTTAATGGATTCGCAGGCTGCCTCTATATGAAGTGC
>JBAYZR010000213.1:0-6475 GCA_041672425.1 Pedobacter sp.
ACAACCGTGACGTTTTCGCCATCATCGTTCCATTTCTTGATTCCAACCAGGATGGTGAACGGTTTGCCGCCCTCAATCCAGGCATCGTCGAAATGGCGGGATTCGATAACCGCGTTGCCAGACAGGCTCACAAATGTGCCGTCGGAAAACATAAACGCGCCGGAGTTGATACAAAAGGTCCTGGCGCCCAGCGCCGCCTTCTGTATCTCCATATTTCCCACACCCCAGAAGTTGGGCGCGGAATACTCGTACACCGGCGCAAGGAGAGACGCAGTATGGCGGTCGGCCAACTGGAAGTGCTGCGGCTGGATGAACAGCCCTTGATGCCAGAAGAGAGGCTTTTCGATATTCATTAGTGCACCCGCATATCCTGTATTTCCTGAGGGCCAAGTACCAAGTCTACGATAATTTTGCCTGATCGGGTATTCTTAATCGGTAACATACGTATGGCGCCACGCTTTTTGAGGTCGTAATAGCCGGTCGCTATCCCCACATACTTAACGCCCTCGGCCCGGTCCATCACACTGCTGACATCCACGCCAGGCTGAACAATTTGTCTCCTGGCAAAGGCAACGCTCGCGTCGAACCGTCCGCACTCCATGAGCTTGTAGATCCCATCGCGCTCATCGGAAAGCTGGTTGAACATGTTCGGTTCCGTCAGTTCATACATGCAGAGCACCAGCGAATGTGAACGTTCCTGATACTGATTAAGACGCGGATCGCTCTTTATGTTCATGGTCACGGCATCCTTCACGTAACGAGGATCGTACACGGGTGCGGACCATGGCATCTTACTGCATGATGTGCAGAATAAAAAACAGATTAACGCAATTGCTTTTGTTGACCGGCTCATATAGTTCCCCTTACAGTTGGCGATACTGAGGCATCAACAATGCCTCACACGCGGTATGACAGCTGGCAGAACTTTTCAAACTCCCTCAGCAGTCTTTCGTTGAAATGTCCCGACTCCACCCACTTTGTGAGTACCTCATGCTTTTCGTGGTAGAGATCGAAAAGCTCCGCCTTACGCAACGGCCCGAACCTGAACCCCGGCTTCATTGAAGCTTCAATGGCGACGGGATCAATCTCCTTCAGCAGCTCGCTTACGACGTTTTTGGCAGCCAGTTGAAACGAAGTATGAGCCACCAGAAACGCCTCCTGAATCTTTTCGAGGTACTCCTTGACGGAAGTCTTTCCCTCCACCTGTTCAATCTGCGCCCCGATGACCTGGCGAATGGTCTCAAGTTCAGGACTCTGCCCCAGAAGCGACGTCTGGATAACCGTGTTTATCCGGTTCAGTGTGTCAAAGATCGTTGTAAAGGCCTCTACGAACTTTTGTGTCACCTCTTCCGTTGACAATCCTTCGGTAGAGAACCCTTTCCCCAGAAGCAGCGAGAAGAACCGAGCGGTCTCGCCAGTGTCTACTCCTCCCCGAGCCCCCTTGGTCGACAGTCCGGGTGCGAAATAACCGGCGAGCTCCTCGACCCGCCGAAGACGCTCTTCAAAGGGCAAGCTGCCTAGCTCTCGCAGCAGCAACTCCTCGATCAAGGTCTCCGGATCAGCTGGTTCCTGAACAGCAAGCTCCCGTATGCGTACTGCAAGTTTGTCCATGAAGGCTCCGTAATGCATACCTATTGCCGGGTTCCCTTGCGTTGCGCCCTTTGTTTCCTGGGTGGAAGTACTATCGTCTCGTCCAGACTATCTTCATCATTCAGTATCGGGTGTCCGGTACGCGTTTCGTTTCCCCTCAGCACGACCGTCTCCTCTTCAACTTCGTTCATGCCATCTGCCGTAGGCGTCTCTTGTGTAATGCCCGGCGCGATAATCATTGTTTCAAGAGCCTCTTCATCCGATTCCGTCGTAGCTCCAGCCTGCGTTCCATGAGCCAAAGGCGCCAGAATAACCGTCTCCGTAAACTCCTCGGCAACCCAGGGCGCCGGTTGGACCGCTTCAGAACCGGACGGGATAATCACCGTCTCCATTTCTTCCGGAGGCACTGCCGCTTTCGCCCGAAACTCTTCGTCCTGACCGGACTGCTGCCATTTACGGTGTATTCTCAGGAGAATGCGGCCAAGCTCCAGATCCAGTTCCGTTGGCTCTTCTTTGCCGGAATATGTTTCAGATGATGCTTTCATTATCATCCGTTCTCGCGCCTCTTCGATAATCCCTCAGAATATTTTCTTCAGCTTTGCCCAAAGCCCCTCGGCCTCTACGGTCTCGGGATCCCTTTTTTTCTGGAGAACATTATTCCCAGCACCTGGTTCGACAGGCGCCGACTCAACAGGCTCCTCCGCAGCCTCGGCTAAACGTCCCTCACCGAGAAAGCAGAACGCAGGCCCTTGGGGCGCCAGATAAATCAAATCATTGACATTCAGTGATGCCTGGAATTGAATCGGACTGTTGTTCACCCGAATCTTGCCTTGCCCTGTAAGATCCTTTATCCAGTACTGATCTCTTGCAAAAATTATTTGTGCGTGGCGCTCCAGAATGGTTGGATGCATGATGACGAAATCACATGAGGGATTACTGCCGATGGTAATCGGCAACTCGCGGTACGAACGGAGAGAAGGGCCGAACTGAATGATCAGTGGGGCATTGACTTTTCCGGTAGGAAGCTCTTCAGGCGATTTTGAAACCGGTTGTTGAGGAGAAGATGGTGGGGCTGGCGGAGAGTAAAGATCTACAGGAGTCGATGAATGCGCCTCTTCTCTCCGGATGGGCTGAGACTGTTCAGCCTGTACGGATTTGCCCGGAAGTATTTCTTCCCGCACAACCTCCGGATCCTCAGCCTGTGCCACTGTAGCGTGCTTAACCTGCGGCAACTCTGCCACTTTGGTAATAAAGCTTACTTTGGGGCCACCTTCGGAAAATTCGAGCACGTCCCCATCCTTGAGATAGGCCTCTGTGACCTTTCTGCCGTTCAGGTATGTGCCGTTGGTGCTATGGTCAACCAGCTTGAACTGGTTCCCTTCACGAATTATGTCGGCATGTTTTCGAGAGACACCGGGAGTGTCTGACTGAAAACGGACAGAACAGGAAGAATGGCGCCCGATAGAGACGTATCCATCGGAAAATTCCTGAATACTCCCCTTCATGGGCCCGTGAATGTGGATAAGCTCGACAATTATGGATGGCTGTAACTTCATGTCAGGTTACCCCAAATAAACTCATGAGCCTCTTGCAAAACTCCTAATCCTGTCATTCTCAAAGCATTCCTGATCGGGAATCCGGTTATAACTATCTCAAAAACCATATCCCCGATAAATACGTTCGGGGATGATAGAAATTTTTGCAAGGAATTCTATTATTACCAACAATTCAGCGTTGTCAATCCAATTGCTAACTATGTAGCACAAATTTTAAGTCCTTTTAAAAAAGTTCGGGTATCCATATTTTGTTATGGATGCACTCATTTAATGTCTTTATTTTGTTACGATTGTGAAAAATTAAACAGGCCACTTGACAAGGGACGGAAAGTTTCGGAACTTTGCGCACATGGGCGTGTAGGGAGCGGGTAGTAAGTACCCCTTTTCATCAACAAAGTTGGCCGGATTGTCGGGGGCAGCCACCGTTATGCTTGCACCGGACAGTCCGGCTTTTTTGTGTTGCGGGCTTGGCGGCTCCACTAAGGGAGTCAGAACAAACAAATATACCGTTTTACATCACGGATTCAGGCCATCTTTGCCGTCCCTTCAATCACAAAATCCTCGACGACTGCTACGCCTGCGGTTTTGCTCAATCAGGAACGACAAATCCGGCCCGAATCCGTGTGTAAAACTTGGTATATCAGTTTATTCTGACTCCCTGCAAAACCTGTCGACCGGCATCGACGGCGGCAACTACCGCTGGGTCGACCTGGACGGTGAAGGGATATCCGGTGTACCCAGCGAACAGGCCGATGACTGGTATTACAAGCCCAATCTCGGCAACGGTCGCTTCGGACCGGTCGAATGCGTGATGCCCCGCCCATCGCTGGCCGCATTGAGCAGCGGGCACCAGCAGCTCCTTGACCTGACGGGAGACGGCAATCTCGATCAGGTGGAATTCGGAGGCCAGACGCCGGGATTCTTTGCGCGCACCGACGATGAGGAATCCTTTGACGAGCGCTGCATCCACCTGACCGATACCGATGTCACGCCGATCCTGTTCTACGATCCGGTGGAGCGGGTGGTCGCGACACTCCACCCGAACCATACCTACGAAAAGATCGTCTTCGACCCCTGGCAACAGGAAACCTGGGACGTGAACGACACGGTGAATCAATCCGAGCCGAAGGACGATGCGGATGTGGGCGGTTACTTTATAAAGTACCCTGAAGCTGACTACATGCCCACCCGCTATGACGTGTTCAACCGGTCGATCCAGGTGATCGCGCCGCACGGCAGCCAGAGCAACACCAAGATCGATGTCATCCGGCCCGGCTACAACGAGGCTAATCTGCTGGAACGTCTGGATGCCTGGCTGGGGCAGACCGCCGAGCCGACAACCTTACTCGACTCGGCATCGACCGATCTTCATGCCGTCACCAACATCGATTACGATGCCAAGGGCCAGCGTATTCGGATCGCCTACGGCAACGGCGCGGCGACGGAATACACCTATGACGATCAGACCTTCCGTCTCATCCATCTGAAGACCGACCGCACCGGCGCCGCTGCGCAGAATTTGTTGCAGCGTCTGCTTGGCCCTGAATGCGACTATGTCTACGATGCCATATACCGTCTGACCAACGCCACGGGCCGCGAGCACATCGGTCAGCTCGCAAAACCGGAAACCACTTGGGACAACGAGTTCCGCATCAACCTGCCGCACCCCAATGACGGCCAGGCGATGCGCAACTATAGCGAACAGTATCTCTACGACGAAGTCGGCAATTTCGAGAAGCTGATCCAGCAGGCAGCCAACGGCAACTGGACGCGCGGCTATATCTACAACGAAGCGAGCCTGATCGAACCAGCCAACCCAAGTTTAACATTTGTAGTGCCATACGACATAACATGCTAGAATTAAACAGTAATAAATCGTGCCAAAATTATGAGAAAGTAGTGCCAAAATTATTTTTACAATAATATCGGAGTGTTATACAGCAGGGTGTTAAATATGGGCCAAGATGAGCAACCGTTTGAGCAGCACGGCGGTGGGCGCAAGTACCGACCCTTACAAGTACGATAGAAAAATATCAAGCAGCGTTTGGGGTTCGCGCTGAACGCCCCAATACCGTCCGTTAAACCCCCAATATTCTTCCGGTCTGTTAAAAAATCCCCGCTGGAATAAACCGGCGGGGATTTTTACTACGGCGTATACAGGTCTTAATCACCCTTGCAAACCAAAGGTCTCGTGCAGCACACGCACGGCAAGCTCGGTGTATTTTTCGTCAATGGCAACGGCAATCTTGATCTCCGAAGTCGAAATCATCTGGATGTTGATGTTGTTGTTGGCCAGGGCTGAGAACATCTGGGTGGCGACACCGGCGTGGCTGCGCATCCCGAGGCCAACTATGGATACCTTGCTGATATTTTCATCGGCAATGACTTCTTTTGCCTGAATACCCTTGGCAACCTCGTTGGTAATCAGCAGCGCCTGTTTCAGATCAGCCTTGGTCACGGTAAAGGTGAAGTCGGTCATTCCGGCCTGGCTTACGTTCTGGACGATCATGTCCACCGAAATGGCGGCATCGGAGAGCGGTGTAAGGATTTTGGCGGCGATACCAGGTTTGTCGGGTACCCCCATGACGGCAATCTTGGCCTCATTCTTGTCATACGCAACCCCTGAAACGAGAATCCCTTCCATATCCTTATCCTCCCTGGTAACCATGGTACCGGTATTTTCATTGAGACTTGAGCGGACATGCACGTCCACGTTATATTTTTTGGCAAATTCCACTGAACGAATCTGAAGTACCTTGGCGCCCAGGCTGGCCAGTTCCAGCATCTCGTCGTATGAGATCTTCTCGATCTTACGGGCTTCTTTACAGATGTTCGGGTCAGTGGTGTAGACTCCGTCCACATCGGTGTAAATCTCGCAGACATCTGCCTTGAGCGCTGCTGCAATGGCGACTGCTGATGTGTCTGAACCACCCCTTCCCAAGGTGGTGACCCGACCATTGGCATCAATGCCCTGGAAACCGGCCACGATCACAATGGTTCCTTCCTTGAGGTCGGCGCGGATATTTTTGTCATCGATGCTCTCGATACGGGCCTTGGTGGCGGTGTTATCGGTGATGATGGGCACCTGCCAACCCTGATAAGACTTGGCCTTGTAACCCATCGACTTCAGGCACATGGCCAGAAGGCCGATGGTGACCTGCTCTCCGGTTGCCACTACCACGTCATATTCAGGTCCGTCTGGGATTTCGCTGATCTCATTGGCAAGCGCCACCAACTTGTTGGTTTCGCCCGACATGGCCGATACGACCACAATCACGTCATTGTCGGCATTATAGGTCTTGATGACCCGTTTGGCGACATTCTTGATG
>JBAYZR010000214.1:0-6440 GCA_041672425.1 Pedobacter sp.
CATTAAGCAACTCCACGTTCCTGAAGCTGTGATGACCGTTGATGGTGATGGTCGTTCCGGTAATCCGGATATTCTGATTATCGTATGTGGCATCTCCTTCGACGATAGTTATCGGTGACGCGATAATGGTCCAGTTGGCGCCGGCGTTGAAGGTTATGTTTTGGTCGGCAACTACCAGCCCCGTACCGGAATCACGTGGCGCAGATTCCCGGTTCCCAGCCTTATCCACACCGATCGAATAGAAATCATAGCTTCCATCACCACCCATCTTGGTGGAGTCGAAGGTTATGGTTCCGGCATCCCCTGACTGAGGCAGGTATTTCCCGTCCGGATAGCCGTTATCGGCATCGATGTAGCGGTTGTACGTGCCGATGCCGTTTCTTCTGAAGAACAGTTCCACATGATCGAGGTCGGTCAAGCCATCTGTTATCCGATAAGTAACCGTGGTTGATGGATTATTCCCCGGATTGGCCACTGCCGTCACCTGGGTGGCAGGAGGTGTAATATCGGCATTGGTAATAATGACATTTATAGGAGCTGCTGATCCTTCATTGCCTGCCGCATCGCTCGCGTAGGCTGTGATAGTAAGATTTGGACCGGCTGCGCCGAATGGCACGGAGATGGTGAAGGAGGTGTCGCCGATAGTTGCTGCGGGGGCGATATCCTTTGCGCCGATACTGTTGAATGCTCCGCTGGTGGCGTAGCGTATCCGGCTTACCCCGACCCGGTCAGTGGCATGAATATTCAGGGTGATGGTATCGCCGTAGTTGTAGGGCGCCTGAGGCTCCGGCGCGGTTATGCTAACTGACGGAGCAGTAGTATCCACGACATTCTGTATAATGGTTGCCGTCGGGGCCACATGGTGTCCCGTGTCCTGTGCGTCGGCGCTGATGCTGAAGCTGGACCCGATGGCAAGGGTGTCGGGAACGGTGAAATAGAAATCCGCGCTGACGTCGAGTGAGGCTGGCGTGATCTGGCGCGTTTCGGTGAAAAAGACTCCTCCCGGACCGGTAACGGTCAGGGAGATACTGGAGACCCCGCCCACCGCGTCGGTTGCCCGCGCATTGACGTGTACGGAATCTCCCCGTTGGTAACTGACGCCCGTGGCCGGGGTAATAATCTGCACCTGGGGCGAGGTGTCAAGGGCTGTGTTGACGGTAACAGTCACCGGGAACGGGTTCACTCCGGGATAGTACGCGGTAATCTGGACGGTACCGTTGCCGACGGTGGTGATCAGTCCGTCGGTAGTGACACCGGCGACCGCGATGTTTCCAGAGCTGAAGGTTACGCCGGAGCCCAACTGGGTCATGGAGCCGTCGCTGTAGGTGGCTGTCACGACAAGCTGACGGGTATCCCCTGGGAACACTGAATTGAAGGTTGCCGGAGCAACCGAGATAGATACCAAAGTAACAATATTAACCGTCACAGACACCTGGGCCTGCTGACCGCCGCTGGTTACCGTGATGGTGGAGGAGCCGCTCTTGAGGGCGGCAACCTGGCCGGAGGCGCTTACCGTCGCAACGGAAGGATCGCTGGAGGAGAAGCTACTCTGAGAGGTGAGATTGGCATTGCTGCCATTATCATAATTGCCGGTCACGGTGATGCTCTGCGAGGCGCTGGTCGAGGTAAAGCTCAGAGTGGCGGGTGATGCGCTAATGGAGGTCAAGTCCGGCGCCACAGGTACGTTACGTGTCGCCGCAGGACTTGGGAGCTGGGAGGTGCTGTAGTCGTAGGCCACGAAGCTTAACAGGTCGCCGCTGGCCGCAACGATAGTGGCGCTGAAGGCGCCGGAGCCGTTAGCATTCACGGTGATCCCGAATTTCTGGGTGCTGTTGGTGATATCGATCCGGGCGCCGACGGCGGAACTGCCGGTAACACTCACCTGCCCGCTGACTGGGTACGAGACAGTGGCGATGACTGGCGCCGCTGGCGCCGGTCCGCTGGGAAGCGCCACTACCGTGAAGTTCGATGTAACTGGATCGCTCACGACGTCCAGCATGTTGACCGCTTGCGCGCCGATAGTATGGACGCCGGTAGACAGGCCAGCGGTGGCAATAGAGAACAGCTGGCTGCCGGTGGCGATGGGTAAGCCATCAAGGGTGTAGGAAAGTGACTTGATCCCCACCGGATCGGTGGCATTGCCGCTTACGATAAAGGAGCTCCCGACGATGTAGGTCGCGCCGTTCACCGTGCCGGAGAGGCTGATCTGCGGTTTGTTCGGGTTGCTGACGACGTTGAAGGTGTAGTTGGCTTCGCCGGTCTGCCCGAGGGCGTCGATGACGACGGCACGGATGGTGTGTTGCGCCAGAGTCAGATCCAGCGTGCCGCGTCCAGCCTGGTAGGGGGGGAGATTGACCGTCTTAAACGGCGCTGCCGCGCCATCCAGGTAGTAGCTCACGCCGGTCACGCCGCCGGTGATGGCTTCCGGTGTGATGGAGACCGAAATCCCCTGGGCCACACCTTGCGCCGGGGGTGTCGGCAGCGTGATGGTTGGCGGGTCGGCCGTGGCGGCTATTATCAGGTTAAGGGTGGCGTCCTGCGAGTTCGTCATGAAGTCGTAGGCCGTGCCGAGGAACTGGTAGGTGTGCCCCGGGATCAGCTTGCCGGAATCGACAGTGAAGATATAGGGAGGCTTGTCGCCTTTGAATACCACTCTGCGGTCGATGAACTGGTAGGCGGTATCTCCTGCGGTCAGGTCCTTGCTGCGCAATTCAACCCGGACAACGCCGCTTCCCTGGTCTGTGGCATAGGCGTCGATCTTCACCAACTGGCCGGGGAGGACGTAGGACGGGTTCACCGGTGTTTCCACCCCGAGGTTCAGGACCGGCGGGCTGCTGTCGTCCGCTCCAGTGCCTGTGGTAGTGAAGTGGCTGATCCAGGAGTTGTAAATAGCCGTTCCGGCGAGGTTGTATATCTCCTTGGTTATCTGGACGGTGTATGCCGCGTTGGATGCGAGCGGAATGTAGACTCCGAGGAGGGGATCGATTGCCTGCCACACCGCAACCGTCTTGCCGGCCCCGGCCAGGGTAATAAACATCAATCTCCCCGGAACGATGTTGTTGGAGGCATCATAGACGTTGAAGGCGCCGCCGCTTCCGGTGCTGATGGTCCCTTCATTCATCAGTTGGCTGAAGAAGGCGGTAACCGGTGACTGTACGCTCACCCCCTGGAGGTTGGGGGCGGGGGCCACCTGGACGGTTGGCACGCCGTCCGGGACGCCACGCTCGGGGGCGATCTGCCCCACCAGGCAACCGATGTTGCCAACCTGGACCTGCAGGGCGATATTCTGGTCGGAGATTCCGAGGCAGGAGGAAATAGGCCCGCTTTGGAACGGGTTGATAGTGAAGGTGGCGCTAACCGTCTGGCCGGGGAGGATGTCGCCGAAGCTGCGCACGTCCGAACCGATGATCGAGGTACATACCGGCGGATTCCCGGGCTCGCAGCGAACCAGCTCTGCCGCGCCGCCCACGTCGAGTGCAAGGCTCGAGTAGAGAGCCTCGATATCACCGGTGTCGGTGATATCAACCTTCAGTTCGTAGGGGACAAAGGCGGTAACGGAGTCGGGATGGGTCACCACGACCTTGAAGGTAGGTGGCCCCTTCACTTCTACTTTGGTATCGGCCGAACCGTTAAAGGGGATCTGCTGGTCGTCGGGGATGAGTGGTCCTCCCACGGCGCCGCCGAAATTCACCCTCACCCGGTTGATCCCGATTGTATCGCCGCGGATGATGAACTGCCGCTCCGCCTGTCCGGGAAGCCCGCCGTCGCCGGGGAGGATGTCACCGAAGGAGATGACGCCATCCGCCGGAGCGATTGAGGAGAGACCGCCGTCCGGGAAGGCGATGCTGGAGGTCACGTTCTTCAGGGTGAAGATGCCGGAGGTGTTCATCAACAGCAGGCGGACCGTGTAGAACTCTTTCAGGCTCTTTATGTTTCCCTCAATGACGATGACACCCGAGATGTGAAGCGGAGCGCCACCACCACCACCTCCTCCCACCTCCTGTTCGAAAACGACCACGTCCGGCGGTGGCACCGATGGAGCTCCGCCTCCTCCTCCACCGCCTCCCTGCGAGGCGACAGGTTCAAAAATGGTTTCCTTGCTATTTACCGGGGAAACTATCGGCACGCTGATCGGAACCTGTTTCTCGCCGATAGTTAGGACGATGTCGAACTTGGAAACGTTGTAGTTGGCCGGGTTGTCGAGTTGTATTACCCCGTCACTGACTAGCTGTTTTATCTGCTGAACGGAGAGCCGCTCAGCAGTCACCTGGGAGACGACGATCTGATCCAGGGAGAGCTGGGTCACCTTGATGTTTTGGGAAACCTTGTTCCCGGAGGCATCCAGGGCGCTTACCGTGATGGTATTGAGCGCATTACGGGTTAACGGCAGGTTCAGATTGAAGGGGCCTCCCGCTCCGGAAACAGTCTGACTGAGGCTCCCTCCCGGACCGGTCGCGGTTACCGTGATGTCGGCCTGGGCAGGAGCCGGGCAGTAAAGCAGATATGTGACAAGAATAGACACCAGAGAAAGAGCCATCCCTATGATCCTGCTTGCCGGATTGCCCGTTGATCGCGTTATCGTCTTCATATATTCCTCCATCGACTATTCAAAGCATCAGAACACCGATTCATTCTAGGATGGTCCGCTCTAGGAGCGCGGGTCGCTCACCACGACCTTGATCGGAACCGACTGGCCTTGGCCCAGCAACTGGAACAGCGAACTGACCCCCGCGGAAGCGGAGGTTCCGTTTGCCAGATGGAACTGGTACACCCCATCACCGCGCACCGAGGTGGAGTCGAGGACTCGAAACCCGGCGCCGGTATCGGCCCAGAGGGTGACGATCAGGTCGACATACGCCGTATACCCCTTTCCGTCGGCCCGCATGACCACGCCGGAGAAATCGAGGGAGGGGGCGCCTCCCTTGGTGACCTTCACCGGCAGCGAGCGCCCTTCCAGGTAGTAGACGTTGTTCGCAGTATCGGTCCAGACCGACCCGCCTCGGGCGGTGATGAGGTTAAGGCCGCTGGCCAGGGTAACCGTGGCGCTGAATACCCCATTGGTTACCGGCGCCTGTTGATCCACCCCGTTCAGGGTCAGGGTCACCGAGGTGATGCTCTGCGAGGATTCGACCATGCCGGTGACCGTTACCGTCCCGGCGCCGGTAATCATCCCGTCCGCCGGGGAGACGACGGTGACCGTCGGCTGCACCACCGAAGGGGCCGAGGGCGCCGGAGGCGTTGGCGGTTCCGGAGGCGCCGGGGCGAAGGTAAGATCGGCCGAGATGGCTGAAGGCGGCGGCATGGGCGGCGGGTTCGCGGCGCCGGTCGGGAAGATGCGCCGATCGGGCACGGTGAAGATCCGGGTCTGGGTCTGCCCCAAGGAGCTGCCGGTGACCTGGAGGGGTTGGGCCTCCAGGGGGAGCGGGTCCGGATCGACCGTGACGCCGGAGTCCGCCGGCGGGATGGGAGGTAGTGTCGGCATCGTCGGCGGGTCAAAAAGGAGGTCGTTCTTAAGGACTGTATGCCCCACCCCATTGAGTGAGATATTGGGAATCAGTTGGGTCCTTCCGTCGGAGGCAACGACTTTGAGTTTTACCTCGCGAGACCCAAATGGTCTGCTGATATCAGGGAGACTGAAAAATCCGTCCGCATCGGTTTTCACCAGCGTTAGGCCTCCGTCAACCAACAGGATGGCTCCGGCCAGCGGAAGACCGGCGGCTGTGTCCCAGATGCGACCGGAAATCCCGAAGTTCTTCACATGGAGCCCAATCTTGTCGACGGTGATGAAGCCGCGGCCATCGCCGGTGAGCTTCAGGTCCTGCGGGGAGTTGAGGCCGGACATGACCGTAAACTTTTTACGATAGTTTTCCTCATAGGTCGTGAAAACGTCGTACGGTTGAGGGACCATGGTGATCGTTCCCAGAAACTGGTCCGCCAGGTAGAGATTCCCCATAAGGTCAAGATCCACGCCGGTAAGCGAGACGAACGGATTCTTGTCCGGGTCCGGGAACACCTTGGTAACCGTGGCTGCCGCTCCCGAGGAGCTTTGTACCCGGATCAGATCGTATCCCTCGGTCACAAAGAGCGAGCCGGCAAAATCACTGGCCATCTTCGTCGTTGACAGGAAATGCAGGTCGCCCGACTGGGCCCAAAACTGCCCCACGTTGTGATCCGGCGGGTTGGCCGTGTTGAGGGCCATCCGCTTGATGCTCTGGTCCGAGGCGTCGGCGATGTAGATACCCTCGCCTTGGGAGTCAATCCCGTAGCAGAGCGTCGCTACGTTTGTCGGCTTGGCGTACATGAGCATCTGGCTGTAGTAGTTGCTAGATCCTGCCAACTGACGAGCTGTGGTGTCCGGCTGAAAGCTGAAGATCCGTCCACCGTAGCTGTCGTCGGAGGCCTTGTTGTCGGTGTACAGCACCCCGTTCGAATCAATCGCA